>CAVRRG010000001.1:0-59429 GCA_963723365.1 Calditrichota bacterium
GCACTCTTACGTATTGCTCCGTGTTTTTTCAATTTCGTCTACAAGGGCTTCAGCTCTTTCGGTAAAGTTTGTGCTTTCAAGTAAATTAAAAGCACTGCGAACAGTCGTAGGAATTTCTAATATACTGCTTGCTCCAAATAAATCAGCGACATTGGTTCCAATATAAATATTGCGGGACATTACTTTAACCTTGCCTGAGACTTCATCCTCACCAAAAGCCATCAACAGCTCCTCTTCTCCATTTGGATCAGCATCAGGATCTTCAGCGGAAGTTGGTGTTTCAGAACAGTTGTAAAGAAAAAACAAACCTAATAATACATATAATAACTTTTTATAAGCCATGCATTTTACCTCGTAAGAATGAAAAGTGTATGATTAAATTAATTTAACATTTATAGATTATTATCCCAATTCGGAGGAATTCTAAAGCTGTTAGCTCTGAGTTGCCGTTATTCCTTGTACCATAGTTTTGCGGTTATAGTTTTAGGGTAGCCTTAAATGGTTTCCCATTGTTTATTAGTGGGATCATCCTCGAGAGCTTCTATCGGTGATCGAACATTTTGACGGCTGGATTCTCGCCAAAACCATGCGAGAATGACTTCAATGCACCTTTTATTAATATCTCCGCAGAGTGATCGAAGAGAATGGATGCGGGGACCAGACCGCCCTAAGCCCTTGTTAATGTAATAGTTAACAGGGGTTTTGTCTTAATTCAACAATATGAGTTCTTAGCAACGTATAATGCATTAGGAATTTATTTTTATCATTATAAGTTATTAAAAAGCAAAAATTGTTAAACGCTTTAAATATAGCCGATTTTTTTATGATTTATGTTAATTTTTTCTAATTACTGCCGAAACCTGACAATTTGCTATTTTTAGAATTTTCATAATTTAGAATTTTTTTACTGACTTTTGGATAATTATATGAGAAATAAATTACTTCTAATGCTTTTTGTTTTTGCGGTTTATTCTGCTCTAGCCGAAGAATATGCGCACATTTATATACATAATAATAGCACTGCTACAGATACTACCGCCGGCAGCTGGTCAAAAGTCACTGCTTTCAGCCAGGGAACAGTTTCTACAAACTGGACTTTCAATGGCACAACAGATCAATTAGGACCTTCTTCATCCGGCACAGGTACATATTATGTTCGTTATTCACTTTCTTTTATTGGCGAGCCGGGTACATGGGATGCCGGAATTTCAATTAATGATGCAGCACCAAATGACTTGCTTATACAAAGAACTGTCAGCTCGGCTTCAGATATAGGCAATGTTTCAGCTTCAGGGATCATAACAATATCTTCAACAACGGATAGCATATCTTTAAAGGTCAAAGGACCCGGCAGCGGAGCTATTTCATATACAGCCCAGCAGGCCCAGATCACCATTACAAAAATGGAATCGAATAACTCTGGAAATTATTTTGCTGAAATGTCAATTTATAATAATGGTTCCAGTCAAAGTCTTGATATTGCATTTGCTACGATTACAAATTTTGCTGCAGGAAATCTCAGCGGAGACGCAACAAATGGCTGGACTTTTGCAACAAATACTTTGACTGCGCACGGATCCGCTGCGGGCACTTATTTGGCTATTTATGCAGCAAGTTATGATGGTGCCAGTAATACTGATTTTCAAGTGGGGGTTTCAAAAAACGATGCGAATCCGGATCAGATTATTTTTGAACGGTCAACAACATCAAACGATATGGGAAATTCTGTTTGTACGGGGATTATATCGGTTGTGGATGGAGACGCTATAACAATCAGGGGCAGTGCTTCCAGCAACAACAGAAACTGCACTTTTGAATACTCAAATTTAGTATTAATCCAGTTATCAGGAACAACTTCAATTCCATACGCAGAAATGCTGATTGACAGCGGCACTACGGCTTTAGCTCTCACCCAGGATACCTGGACAAAAATATCCGGTTTGGCGGGAGGTACAATTGAAAGCGGTTCCTGGAATTTTCAAACAAATGCTTTAAAACCAATTTCTCTGTCAGCAGGAATATATATGGTTAATTATTATGTATCAGCAGGATATGGTGGTTCGGAATCAAACCTCATATTTGAAATGGGTGGATTTAAAGGTGAAACCGAACAGAATAACCTGACCGTTTCAAGAAAATTGTTTCAAAATAGTGGGGACGTTGGCGCGGCTTCAGGAACGGGTATCATTACAATTGATATTCCTGAAGATACACTGACTTTGCGTCTTAAAAATACCACGAACAACGAGGATATTATCCCTATTTATTCTAATATGAGTTTGTTTCGATTACAACTTAATGGCGATGGCAGTTTACCGGTAGAATTAGTGTCTTTCTCCGGAACAGCCGCTGAGGATAAAATATTACTGGATTGGTCAACAGCTTCGGAAATCAATAATCTTGGTTTTAAAGTTTTGCGAAGTATCAATAAAGAAAACGATTATAAGGAAATTTCTTCCTATGTAGATAATGTGAATCTTATTGGTGCGGGAAATTCAAGTAGTGGTCTGGATTACCAGTTTATTGATTATGGGGTACAAGAGGGAAATACATACTGGTATCAACTACTTGATGTTGACTATTCAGGTCTTGAAGTAAAACACGAACCAATAAAAGTAGAATTTCATACCCAGGCTGGTATTCCGCTAAATGCGACACTATTTCAAAATTATCCCAATCCGTTTAACCCGGCAACAACAATTGAATACCACTTAAAAAAAGAAAGCAATGTTCAGTTAACTATTTATGACATTTCGGGAAGGCTCTTAAAAATATTAGTAAATCAAACTCAAGATGCTGGTCAATACAACTTTTCTTACAATGCTGCTGACTTGCCAAGCGGGATTTACTTTTATAAACTTAAAGCTGGCTCATTTGAACAGATTCGGAAAATGACCTTATTGAAGTAAAAAACAATAAAGCAAACAACAGGAATCAAATACTGCCTAAAACAAAAATTTGACATCTGACCTCAGATTGTATTAAGCCCTTGTTAATATTATGTTTAACCAGGGCTTTTTTGTAAGAAGTAATACATTTTTTGAATTTCTCCGCTGTTTTGTTTATCATTCCTGCGCTATGAAAAAAACAGCATTACTTATACTTCTATATTTTTGCAATTCTTACGCTCAAAATGATACAATCGCTGTTTATTTCGCTGATTCCATTATAATACATGCAGCGCGTACATCACAGCCTATATATCAAACACCTTACGCTATAGAAATAATTAATCGTGATAGAATTCAGCAGGGTAAAAAGCACATATCCCTGGAAGAGGTGCTGCAGTCTGTTCCCGGTCTTTTTGTGAACAACAGAAATAACTTTGCCCAGGGCGATAGGATTAGTATCAGAGGAGTAGGTTCGCGGGCCTCTTTTGGAGTTCGCGGGATAAAAATAATTGTGGACGATATTCCTCTTACCATGGCTGATGGGCAAACACAACTAAATAACCTGGATTTATCATCCGCCGGCAGGATCGAAGTTATAAAAGGTCCCAGCGCCTCGCTGTATGGGAATGCCGCGGGTGGAGTTATTGAAATCCAAACTCAGGAAATCCCGGACAAACAAAACCATTTTGAGCCATCGATTGACATGGGATCATATGGTTTATTGAGATTGCAGGCTAAGACGACCTTTAGAAATGAAAATTCAAATTATTTACTTAACCTGAACAAATTTAAAATACATGGTTTTCGTGATCATTCGGCAACAGAAAGCTGGCAGTTAAATGCACTTAGTAAACACCATATAATTGAAAAAATGTCTGCTAATGCCATTATCAATTTTTATTACGCCCCCTATTCTTTTAATCCAAGTTCGCTTACAAAGGCGGATGCCCTTAATAATCCGGGTTCAAGTCGCACTTTTATTAAAAATCAGGGTGCGGGTGAAAAAGTCCTGCAGGGTCAGGGTGGGATTACATTGCGTTTTGATCAATCAAAAAGCCAGCACCTTAAATTTACAGTATATGGTCTGTTTCGCTCTTTAATAAATCCGATACCAGCAGAAATTATTGAATTGGAGAGACTGGCAGGTGGAACGCGCCTGACCTGGTCCAGAAGAGAGCAAATTGCCGGCTACAACTATAGTATAATAAGCGGATTGGATACTGAAATACAATCTGACCAACGAAAGCGTTACGAAAATAATGGGATCCCGGAAAATGAAATGGCAGGTATAAAGAGAGAAGATGTTTTAAAACAGATAGAGTACGGAGAAAAAATCCAGCAACAAGATGAATCTGTTATTGGAATAGCTCCTTTTGTAAAACTTGAAGTAACCCTAAAACGGGACCTATTTTTAACACTAGGCGGAAGATACGATTCATATTTTTATGATGTTAAAGATCATTTTTTATCTGATAATTCAGATGACTCCGGAAGCAGGACATTAAGTCAATTTAGCCCGATGGCAGGATTAGTATACAGGCCAACAAAGTTACTATCTTACTATCTAAATTTCTCTTCTGCTTTTCAAACCCCTACAACCACAGAATTAGGAAACCAACCGAGTGGTAAAGGCGGAATTAATCCAAACCTGGATCCTGAAACAATAACAAGTTATGAGTTTGGCATGAAAGGGTTTTTACTTCCATTTAAAATAAGATACCAGGCAGCTATTTATTTTATGATGTATAATAAAATGCTTGTCCCTTTTCAGATTTCAGATTCAGGTAAAGAATATTTTAGAAACAGCGGCAGTTCTGAAAACAAGGGCTTTGAACTTTCAATTGAGTGGCAGCCCAATATATATATCAATACTTCATTAGCTTATTCCGGCATGAATTTTATTTTCAACGATTTTACAATAGACTCCATAAACGTTAATGGAAATAAAGTGCCGGGCGTAGCGCCACAAAAATTTTATGCGGCGCTAAAATATGAACATCCAGCGCATTATTTTGCAGAAATTCAATTGAATTGGGTGGACACGTATTTTGTAAATGATAATAATGGCGGATTGGATGCTAATTCATTATTGTCAGATTATATCAACGATGCTTATACAACCCTTGATTTATCCTTTGGAAGACGCATAGAAATATGGGGAAATGATATTCAACTAAACGCTGCAGTAAATAATATATTGGATACACGATATAATGGATCGGTAGTACCCAATGCCTTTGGAAAACGCTTTTATGAACCGTCTCCCGGGAGAAATTGGCATGCAGGGCTTAAAGTTGTATTCTAAAATCTGAGTGTTAGCTGTTTAAAAAACCGACTATAAATGATATTCAATTTTCCCAATCATTCACATTGACTTCAAGATATATATTAAATCAGTTTTCTTATTACTCCACCTTTGTTTATAAAGAAAAATGTAATTACTTTACTGCTCAATTATTCAAAGACGAATTTAAATTAACGATGTTTATAAATTTTGAGGTGTGTATGAAACAGATACTTATATTAATATCATTTATAATTTTAATTTCCTGTAGTGATGATTCAACCTCCTCGATAGATACATCAGGAACAGTAACTGATATAGATGGTAATGTGTATCAAACTTTAACAATTGGTACTCAGGTTTGGATGGTAGAAAACCTTAAGGTTAAGCACTACCGTAATGGTGATGAGATACTCAATGTGACAGACAACGTTGATTGGGCTTCTAGTTCTACCGGGGCTTACTGCTACTACGATAACGACATCAACAATTCAAATATTTATGGCTGTATTTATAACTGGTTCGCGGTTGACGACATTCGTAAAATAGCTCCTGTGGGTTGGCATGTTCCAAAAGACGAGGAGTGGCAAACTTTAATTAACTTTCTAGGCGGTGAATCTATTTCCGGTGATGAAATGAAAAATACAAGTGGTTGGAATAATGAAGGTAATGGAAATAACAAGAGTAACTTTTCAGTATTGCCGGGTGGTTACCGCAGTGTGGAGTTTTTCGATTTAGGTAATTATGCGGGGTTTTGGTCTTCTACCATGATCGATATTACCAGCTCCTATAGTCGTGGACTGGATCTTAACAATAAAGCAGTTTTCCGCTATGAAGACGCTAAGGAATACGGACTATCAGTCCGTTGTGTAAAAGATTAATTTTTCTATATGGTTTCATGGTTATGGGGATTATTCGCCTGGATAAAATTTATCCATGATAAAAAATTACTAATAAGTTTAAAAGTACAGCTAACCAAGTGCTGTAGATGACGAGAGGCGAGGACGATTGTTTTGCCGGTAATATTGGTTAGCTGCTAAGCACTGCCGGATATAAATATTTTGAGCTTTACTTTATTTTTTTACTTCCTTATTATCTAATTCCCTTTTGTGAGACTTTACTGAAGTATTAAAAGAGCTGCATTTTTATGAAATCATAAAGTGAATCTGACTGTTATTCTCACACCTGCCATGGTTAAAAGGAATCCGTATATGCATTTTTACCGATTGATATTAAAGTTCGCTTTTACATTCATTTTATTTTTTATTTACGTCTCAAATCTGTTTTGTCAGCCTCTTGCTACGGCAACAAGAGTCGAAACAGCCCCGCTTATAGATGGTGAAGTGCTAAGCGAAACGATTTGGGAATCAGCAGCAGTAATTTCCGGGTTTTGGCAAACCATGCCCAATGATGGTCAGCCGGCCTCTGAAAAAACAGAAGTACGTATTCTTTATACGGAAAACGCCATTTATTTTGGTGTGGTCTGTTATGATCGTGAATCGCAAAATATCACCGTTTCTGAAAGCCGCCGCGATGCATCATTGACTGAAACTGATGGCTTTCAAATTGTCCTTGATACATTTTTTGACAAACAGAATGCTTTCCTCTTTGGTACAAATCCCGCAGCTATAGAATATGATGCGCAAATCACCAATGAGGGAGAAGGAAGTTTTGGCAGTGGTTCTGGTGGTTTTAACCTTAACTGGGACGGCTCCTGGCAAGTGCGTACACAAATCTCTGATATTGGCTGGAGCGCTGAATTTGAAATTCCTTTTCGCACACTGCGTTTTGCGCAAGGGGACACACAAACCTGGGGAGTAAACTTTCAACGTAACATTCGTAGGCGCAACGAAAGGTCTTTCTGGGCGCAAGTACCGCGACAGTTTAATCTTGAGAAAATCTCCCTGGCTGGCACGCTTTCTGGCCTGCAGAATATTCGCCCCAATAACCTGAAATTTGTACCGTATGTGTTGGGTGAGAGTGCGAGGGATTACTTGAATAAAAAAGCGGCAGAAACAACGGCCGATTTTGGTTTTGATATAAAATATAGTGTCACTCCAGGTTTAACCCTGGATGCTACTTACAACACAGATTTTGCCCAGGTGGAGGTAGATGAATTACAAATCAACCTAGACCGCTTTAATCTCTTCTTCCCTGAAAAACGGCCTTTTTTTCTTGAAAATGCTGGCTCCTTTTCTATTGGAAGTCCGGGTGAGGTGCAATTGTTTTTCAGCAGGCGCATTGGAATCTCTGATGATGGTCAGCCGGTTCCTATTCTTGGCGGTTTGCGGCTTTCGGGAAAGATAGCGGATATTAATGTGGGGCTGTTGAATATGCAGACAGAAGCCGTGGGAGATTCTATTCCCTCAAATAATTTTACTGTGGCCAGAATAAACCAGGAGCTGGCAAATCGCTCGGCCATTGGCGCCATGTTTATTAACCGCCAGGGCACAGGAGATAAGACAACCGATAATGACTACAACCGCACTATAGCAGTAGATGGCCGTCTCGGAATCGGCCGGTACGGACTTATCTCCGGTTTTGCAGCGCATACATTTACCGCTTCTTTTGATGATAAACAGTATGCGTTTAACACAAAGGCCGAATATGACTCACCGCAATGGATTCTGTCCGGCTCCTATACAGAAGTTGCTGAAAATTTTAATCCAGAGGTTGGTTTCCTGCGCCGGAACGCTTATCGCAGCCCCACCCTTTTTGTATTAAGGCGCATCCGCCCCGATGATTTTATTGGTCTGCTGGAGTTGCGGCCTCATGTATCCTACTCGGGCTACTGGGATTTAAACGGATCTCAGGAGTCAGGGCGCTGGCATATTGACAACCACTGGGAATGGAAAAATGGCTATGAAGTGCATACCGGAGTCAATCTTACATACGAAGCTGTTAGCGAAGCATTTGAAATATCCCCCGGAGACTCTGTCCAAAGGGGAACTTACGATCATGCCGAAATTTCGCTGGTAGCCAACACCAATCACGGCGCCTGGTGGAGTTTTGAAACAAGTGTAATTGCCGGTGGTTTTTTTGGCGGCGAACGCTTTTCATTTTCCCCGGGTTTACGTTTCCGATTGGGCGAAACTTTTAACACTACCTTCAGCCTGAGCCATAATGACATTAATCTTCCCAATGGTGATTTTGTTACGAATTTACTTCGGACGAGAATCTCTTATTCTTTTACACCACGAATTTTTTTACAAAGTTTAATTCAGCTAAATGATTTAGATGATATTGGCTCATTAAATATCAGGTTTGGTTGGCAGCAATCAGCAAATACCGGTCTTTTTGTTGTCTACAACGACTCGCGGCAAATTGCGGGCAGCAGATGGAACAGGCAATTTCGCAGCTTTATTGTTAAATACAGTTATCTGTTTGATGTGCTGAACTGATGTCTTAGATTGACTGTGTAGTGGTTGGAAAAATTTGTTATTCCATAAATCCAATTAAGGGAAAAGTCTATGGAGATTAAAGTTAAAATTCTTGGAGATATAGGTATTATAGAATTAAAAGGTAAACTAATGGGGTTACCTGATACAGAAATACTTAATGATGAAGTAAAAGCACTAATCAAACAAAACATTAAAAAAATAATCATGGATTTGCATGATGTGGATTGGATTAATAGTTCCGGGATAGGTTCCCTTATGCGGACTTTTATATCTATAAATAATATAGTAGGTCAGTTCCGCCTGGTAAGAATATCGGCTAAGGTAGCCGATGTTTTGGATTTAACCCAATTGATTAGAATATTTAAACCCTATGAATCACTTGATGAGGCCATTAAAAGTCTTGCTTAATTTATTAAAATTATCGATTTAAGACATATTTCCTGTAAAGAGTGACCAACAAAAACGTTTTTTAATTACAACCTGGGCAGCAGCGTATTAAATTATTCTGCTATAGTGAATTAGGCATATCCGAAAAATAATGGATATTGCTGAATCCATGCAAAAGGACTGTTTTTTGTAACAATATTTTATTAAAAAAGGATATTGTACTACATTTAAAATCAATTCTGCTATACTAATCTTTAGGTTATTTGGAATTACAAGCGCATATTGCGCTTTTTATAATCAATTCAAAATCTACATTTGCACTTAATCTCTTAAAAAGGGGCTTTTGACGTATGCCTGTAAAAATTCTTGTCGTTGATGATGAACCACAATTGGAAAGACTTATTCTACAAAGGTTTCGAAAGAAAATTAAAAACCAGGAATACGATTTTTCTTTTGCCAGCGATGGGCTGGAAGCACTCGAGAAAGTGACAGGTGAAGAAAAGTTTGATATAGTTTTAAGTGATATCAATATGCCTAAAATGGATGGTCTCGAATTTATCGCCCAACTTCAGAAGATACGCCTTTTGCTGAAAACAATTATGGTTTCGGCTTATGGTGATTTGAAAAATATACGAACAGCCATGAACCGCGGCGCCTATGATTTTGTAACTAAACCGATTGACTTTGAAGATTTGGAAGTTACACTAAGCAAAGCCCTAAAAGAGGTACAAACATTAAAATCTGCTGTTAAGACGCGCGAAGAACTTAATGCTATGCAGCAGGAACTAAATGTGGCCAGCGAAATCCAACAATCTATTTTAACAAAAAACTTTGCAATCGTTCCCAAGGATAGCCCCTACGAGGTTTTCGCGGAAATGAAACCGGCCAAAGAAATAGGCGGTGATTTCTATGATTTTTTTAAGATTGATAAAAACCGTTATGGTGTTGTTATTGGGGATGTCTCTGGCAAAGGTATGCCAGCCGCCCTGTTTATGGCTGTAAGCAGAACGTTACTCAAAGCTACAGCTTTAAAGGGAGATGCACCCAATAATTGCCTGAGCCAGGTAAACCATCTACTCAGTCAGGATAATCCTTCGTCTATGTTTGTGACTCTTTTTTATGGCGTATTAAATATTGAGACAGGGCAGTTGGATTATTGTAATGGCGGTCATAATCCACCGTGTTTACTGCATGCTAATGGCCAGATTGAATTCTTAAAGGATAACAAGAATACAGCAGTCGGTGTTATCGAAGAGCTGGAGTATGAGGCCAGTACTATAAAACTGGAAGAAGGTAGCAGCCTGGTTCTTTACACAGACGGTATTACCGAAGCTATAAATACCAAAAAAGTTGAATTTTCTGATGAAAGGCTGATAAAATATCTGAAGCAATGTGCCGGGTTATCTTCAAAAGAAATTATTAACGGTCTGATTACTGAGGTTGGAAATTTTGTTATTGAAGAACCACAATCCGATGATATAACTACCCTGGTATTGAAACATAGCCAGCATTAAGAAAATGAAGTCGACAGAAAAAAATATATACATCTCCATCAAAAATGATATTTCACAGCTGAACAAAGTCAACAAAATATTTGAGCAATTTATAAATTCACATAATATTGCGCTTAAAATCAGTAATCCAATCAGCCTTGCTATGGATGAAATTGTAAATAATATAATCTCTTATGGTTATGACGATCAAAAAGATCATGAAATAGAAATATATATTGAGTTATCAGAAAGATCCTTAAAGTTACAGATTGAAGATGATGGCTTTCCCTTTAATCCTTTGCAGGTAAAAGACGCGGATGTTGAAAGCAATTTAGATGAAAGGGTTGCTGGCGGAGTTGGCTTGCATCTGATTAAAAACATGATGGATAGCTTAAATTATGAATTTATTAATAATAAGAATTGTCTTACCCTGGAAAAATATATTAAGGAGACATAAGGATGCACATTACACAATCAAAAGAGGGTTCCCTCACTATTGTTGCTCTAAACGGCAGACTGGATACGCTTTCGTCTGAGTCATTAGACAAAGAGCTCAAACAGTTAACAGATAATAGTGTTAATAAAATATTGATTGATTTTTCAAATTTAGAGTTCATTTCGAGCTCCGGTTTACGCGTCTTATTAACAACCGCAAAGTCTGTAAAAGCTACAGATGGCAAACTGGCTTTATGCGCACTACAGCAACATGTTAAAGAAGTATTTGATGTGGCTGGTTTTACGATGCTCTTTGCTATATTTAATTCGCAGCAAGAGGCCATATCTGGTTTACAGTGAAAAGACCTAAACAGCCGCTGTTACCAGGAGATTGACTATATGCTTGTGTTAAAAAAAATAATTGTAATGTATATTCTTATTCTGTTCCCGGCGATAAGTTATTTATTTGCTGAACAATCATTAACAATTAAATCCTCTTTGACTCATGAGTCCATAGCAAAAAATATTAAAATTCTTATTGACCAATCCGCAACATTATCCATTGACGACGTGTCATCCGCCGTGTTTGAAGATCAATTTTTTTCTACTGCGGATGATCAGCCTGGTTTTGGATTTACGTCAGCTGTTTTCTGGGTAAGGCTTGATGTTAATAACCCTCAAAATATTCCGGTTAGCTGGTATTTAGAAATAGGCTACCCACTGTTGGATTTTATTGATTTATATATACCCGATACAACGGGAAGTTTTTCCGTAAGGAAAACAGGTGATATGTTACCTTTTAATTCCAGGGATGTTTTCCACCGTAATTTTGTTTTTAACCTATCTGAGCAAAAGCAAAGCAGTAAATCCTACTACCTGCGTATGCAGACCAGCAGTTCTATGAATTTCCCTATACATTTTTGGTTACCCGAAACATTTTATGAATATACTTCACCAGAAACACTTTTGCTGGGGATATTTTATGGTGCCTTTATCATAATGATTATCTATAACATCCTGCTCTATGTTGGTTTTCTGGATAAAAGCTATATTTATTATGTATTTTTTATAACATTCTGGGGCTTAACACAGCTGGCAATTAACGGCTTGGCATTTCAGTATCTCTGGAATAACTGGATTTGGTGGGCCAATATTAATATTCCTGTGTTCATATTTTTATCTGTTTATATGGCAACTCAATTTAGCCGTTCTCTTTTAAACACACCGTTATTTACACCACAGTGGGATAAATTACTTAAAGTGGTAAATATATTTTTTATAGGCGGAGCACTCTTTTCCTTTTTTATTCCTTATGAAATAAGTATTCGTATTGCTGCCGGATCAGGTTTAAGTGCCGTTGCATTATCTTTAATAACAGCTGCTTTGTGCCTTAGAAAAAAAGTACGGTCGGCCTATTTTTTTATCATTGCTATGGGCCTTTATTTTATCGGCGTAATTCTTTTCGCCCTTAAATCATTTGGTGTGCTGCCTGGTAATTTTATTACCAACTGGAGTATTCAAATTGGCGCTTTTTCCCTATTAATTTTATTTTCAATCGCCGTTCAAGACCGCATAAACAAGGAAAGAAAGGAAAAATTCTTAGCTCAAAAAGCCGCATTAATAAATGAGCAAAAATTGGTTGGTACTCTCACAGAATCGGAACGGGTTCTTGAAGAAAAAGTAAACGAACGAACAAAAAAATTATCTGAGATAAACACTTCTTTGGAGAAGAGTTCACAGGACTTACAGGAATCAGCAAATGAGTTAGATACCCTAAACGATATTGTAAAAATCATCAGCCGTGAAATTGAATTTGAGAAAGTTATTAATGCCTTGCTTGAACAGGGACTAAAACTTATCCCGCAGGCTCAGCAGGGAGCGGCCCTCATTTATGACCCGGATGCCGATTGTTATGATTTTAGTGCAAGCATCGGTTATAAATTGCAGCTTTTTGAAGGCCAACACATAACAATTGAAGATTTAAAGAAAGACTTTTTCAGTATATCAGAAGAAGTTGTAAAAGGTATTTTTATTATTCGCATTACTGATGCTTCCAATAAAAAGGCTGTTTTTAATTTAACAAACTCAAAATCAATGCTGGCTATGTCCATCAGCCTTGATGGACAATTAGCGGGGTTTTTAATATTTGATAATAATGATAGTTATGATGCTTTTGACCAATCAGATGCGCATAAACTGAGTAGATTCCGTAGCCATGCAATTTCGGCCTTTACCAAAGCCAGATTATTGCAGGAACTAAAAAGAATAAATGAAGAAATGATTAGAACCCGTGACCAGCTTATTGTTCAGGAGAAAATGGCCTCTTTAGGGCAATTAACCGCTGGTATCGCTCATGAGATTAAAAATCCGCTTAACTTTGTTAATAATTTTGCTGAAGGATCAGTTGAATTAACTGCTGAATTACTGGAAGAGCTTGAAAAACACAAAAGCGATTTAAATAAGGAAGATTTTGAAGAGTTGGAAGAATTAATTAATGATTTAAAGCAGAATGCCCTGGATATTTTTGAAAATGGAAAGCGCGCAGACAGCATTGTGCGCAGCATGATGGACCATGCCCGGGGCAGTAGCGGTGAATTGCGAAAAGTAGACATTAATGCATTAGTGGAGGAGAATATTAACCTTGCTTATCATGGCTACAGGGCTATTGACTCTTCATTTAATGTAACCATTAATAAAAACTATTCTAAATCATTACCGGAAATTGAAGTTATCCAGGCCGATATAGGCAGGGTTTTACTGAATATATTGAACAACGCCTGTTATGCTGTCTTGGAAAAACAAAAAGAAGCAGGCAATACCTTTATACCGGAACTTACCATAAGCACTAAATCCTTGAAAAATTGGCTTGAAATACACCTCCATGATAATGGGCCGGGAATACCACAAAAAGTGCGCGAAAAGATCTTTAACCCCTTTTTTACAACAAAAGCCACCGGCGAAGGTAATACCGGCCTGGGCTTATCGATTAGCTATGAAATTATAGTGCAGGAGCACCATGGTAAGTTGGAAGTGCAAAGTAAAGAGGGTAAATTTACAAAGTTCATTATTAGTTTACCTATTACAAAAAAGTAAAGTAACCCATTACATAAATATTATTTATCAAATGATCATTTTACAATAATAATAAACAGGTTTTGTATGATGGATATTAAGATGAAAGAAGAAAAAAAACAGACAACGAGGAACCGCAAGCCCAAAGTAGGTATTGTGGTGGGCAGCGGAGGAATGAAAGCACTCTCCAGTATTGCATTATTTGAATTTATTGATAGTGCTAAAATTGATGTAGAGCTTCTTGTAGGCTGCAGCGGTGGCAGCGGGGTTATTGGCTCTTGGGCTTGCGGACATGACTCGCACACAATGAGGAAACAGGCCCACAAACATTGGGGCAACAGAGAGCTATTAGCAAAAACAGATTATCGAACCTTATTATCAATGGCCGGGCTGCCTTTTGGTCGTTTTAACAAGACAAACGGTTTAATTAAACCTGACCTGGCCCACAAAGCTTATAAGGATATGTACGGCGATACACGTATTGAGGACCTTGCGGTTAAGACCATGATACAAACTACAGATGTTATCAGCGGTCAGCCGGTTGTATTAACTTCCGGTTTATTGCGCGAAGCGGTTTATGCCTCAGGAGCATTGTTCCCTTTGTTGCCGCCATTATCCATTGACGGCCGGCTGCTGATGGATGGCGTATATTGTTCTCCTCTTCCCGTTATGGAAGCTGTTAACCAAGGGATGGATGTAATAATTGCCATGACTTATGAAGAGCGTACTACCCAGGATTCCAAAGGATTTGTACCCTATTTTATGCGAAGCGTAGGCTATAGTCAATATTGGATGCAGCGCAGCCAGGTTGCTCTTTCTGTAGATGTCCATCACCATGAAATTATCTTTATCAACGTGGTGTTTGATAAATTTATCAGTATGCGTTCAACACGCAGAATTCCTGAAATCCTTGAGCGAGGCGAACAAGTGGTTGCCTCTAAACAAGAAGAAATTCTTGCGGCAATAAAGAACTTCTCTCCTGGAAGATCAGCAAAATGAGTAGCTCACGAAAAGCTGCCACCATAGCCCTGAATATTAAAAACCCCCAACGAATGCGGCAGGCTTTTTGAAAGGCAGCATACACCGTTTATAAAATATTTGTCATAGAGATTGTAAGCGGATATATTTCCAGCAACTTGAGTGGTTTAACATAATTTTAATAAAATTCATGATTTGGTGGCAGTAATTGAGAACCTCACTTTTAATTCTTACTCTTAGTTTGTGTGTTGTTATTTTTCTTCTTTTTAATGACTCAATAATTCTCCCGGCAAATGAAGAAAAAGGTTTAGTAAAGATCCATTATGTTGATAATATAGGCGCTGCTCAAGAAAAAATAATCCGCGCATTTAATAAAGAAAATTCCGGCAAGATTGAGGTTATTCCTGTTCATCTTCCATTTACAAAATTTACAACCAATGAACGAAAAGAAATTCTGGCACGCTCTTTACGCAGTAAAAGTGAAAAAATGGATATTTTTGCTATCGACTTAATCTGGGGCCCTCGTTTTACAAAATGGGCCGTTCCGCTAAACAATTTTTTTACTGAGACTTTTTTGGAAAAATTCTGGAAACATGCAATTGAATCATGCTATTTTGAAGATAAACTGGTAGCGATGCCTTTTTATACTGATGTGGGTCTAATGTATTATCGAAAAGATTTACTCATGAAAATGGGTATTTCGGATAGAGATCTGAGAAAATCTATTACCTGGGATCAATTTTTGAAAATGGGCAGTCGTTTTAAAAACACAGCCTATCCTTTTTTTGTTTTTGCCGCTGATAACTTTGAAGGTATGATTTGTAGTTTTCACGAATCCCTTCCGGTCAAAAACAGCAAAGAGATTTTTGGAAATGAACGAATTAACTTGAAAAATAGTGGTGCGTATAAAAGTCTGCAGTTAATGGTAGATCTTATTCACAAATATAAATATTCACCCCGGGAGATTTTAGAATTTGACGAAAGCAAAAGCCGCTTATTCGCTTTGGAAAATGATGCGGTATTTATTCGTGGCTGGCCCGGTTTTTTTACAAATGAACCGGATATTCAGCCTTACCGGGATAAAGTGAAACAGTATCAGGCTGCCCCTTTACCATACTGGTCCGGCGAACAAAAAAACGCGGTTTATGGTGGATGGAATTTAATGATTTCAAAGTATTCAAAGCACAGGGAGCAGGCCCTGAAATTCATGAAATTTATGATTTCTGAAAAAAGCCAACAGACATTACATAGCGAAGGAGGTTATTTTCCCGCATTAAAGTTTAAAAATATAGGCGATGACTCTCTGGAGTACAAAATGATTACTAATTTATTACAAAATGGTAAACACCGCCCCTTCCGCGAGAACTATACGAATATTTCAGATATCATGGCCTATTACCTGCATAAGGCCTTAAAAAAAGAGATTACCGTAGATGAGGCCTTAACCTTGGCTACAGAAAAAATTAATTCCAAACAGGTATTTATTAAATGATAGATGATACCCGAACAATCGCTCTGATAAAAAAAATCAAGGGATATCAATTTCAATGGAAACACCTGTTAGTATTATTTATAGTTTTGATTTCATTCCAGATAGTAATTTCATTTATTCATAAAATTTCTTTAAACGAGCTTCAGGAAGAGACCCAGGACTGGTATAAGCGGGATTCTGCAGAAAAAATCGCTAATTTAACAACAACTTCCCTTGAGCTGCTTGTGGAGACCAGCAGCAGAATTGAAAGCAGCTCACGAAATAAAAGAAAAGAAATGGTCCAGGCTTTTAACATTATTTTTAGTCAGCAGCTTTTACAGGAAAATATTGATGAGATTTTGGTTTTTATTTCTGAAGAGAACAACCTTTTTGTGATATCGGATGGCGCCGTGTTTTTTGATTTACTTTATGGTGAAAAAAGACCGCAATCTGATTATAATGATAGAGATTATGAGGTAAAATTATACCAAAGTATCAGGCAAAAGATAAAAGATAACGAGCAAATCTATACAATAGAGGAAGGTGAAAACACGTATCATGTTTTTGTACCATTGGTGCCTAATGGTGAGTTTGCCGGTTCGGTTTATCTGAAAATATCACCGGATTTTTCATTTATAAACCGCCAGGTCGTTTCAAGTTATGATCAAACAGCACTTATTTTTTCCGCACTGATACTTTTTGGATTATTGGCTATGTTTTACATTTCATCCTATACGGTAAAAGAAAGGGATGAAACACAACAACAGCTTTTTTCAGAAAGAGAGCTCTACTTGCGGGAACAAATTGATCGTCAAAAAGAGTCACTTTTTACAAAAAGGATTTACCACACTCATCATAAAGCAGAAAAAGTGATGGGTTTTATAAAGGAAGATTTACGCTCGTTAGATGCGTCTAATATTGGCAAAACAAAAAACGATGTTACCAAATATGCAAATTTTATATCACGTGTAATCTACGACATGAAATGGTATGACCCGCCCCTACAAACAATCCGAAGTAATGTTTTTCAAACAGATATTAATGATCTTATCCAATTTTTAATTAATAATATCTTTTTACGTCTTTCCAAAGATGTTGCCAGAATTAAATTTGAACAAGACCTGCAAGAAAAGTTACCGCTTGTTAATATTAACGAATATGTTGTTTGGGAAATTCTAGAACCGCTTATCCAGAACTGTATTGATCATTCAGCTGATAAAGAAATCAGGATTATTATCTCAACACAATTTAAAAAGCAGGATAAGGCAATCTTTATTTCAATACGTGATAATGGCGTCGGAATTAATGAAGAATTGCTTATGGAAGATGAGTTAGGACGGAAGAAAATTTTTAAAGAAAACATAACAACAAAGGATGATGTGAACTCCGGTTATGGTTGCTACTTGTCCTACGAAATTTCCAAACGTTGTGGCTGGAAGCTGGATGTGGAAAATAATGAAAATGGTGGCTGTCATTTTATAATAAGCGTCCCATTGTAAAAATTGGCTATGTGTGATTTATTATTGGGTGAATCTTAATTTATCAAAATAATAATTTTATCTTATTATTCTAATAAGACAAAAGTTTTTTATACCTTTCTTGACCCTCTCAAGCTGCTGTAATTTATGGACTTTACCTGAAATATGCTTTTTGGCATGCTTTATGTGTTATTAAGACAGCAGTCCTTTCACTCTGAGTATACTATTGAACAATTTTACTTCCGCAGACATTTTTATAATCTTTATCTACTTGGCACTGATTATGTCCATAGGTCTGTATGCTAGCAAAAAAAATGATGAATCAATTTCTGATTATTTTCTTGCTGGTAAAAATATGGGCTGGTTCGTTATCGGGGCTTCATTATTTATAACAAATATCTCAAGTGAACACATAGTTGGTCTGGCCGGTTCCGGAGCCAACAACGGTTTAATTGTTGGCCATTTTGAGTGGATGGCCATTTTTGCCATTATAATGCTGGGCTGGGTTTTTGCCCCTGTCTTTATCCGAACAGGTATTTATACTATTCCCGAATTTCTTGAAAAAAGGTACAATAAATCCAGCCGCATGTATTTAGCTACTGTATCGATTATTGCCTATATCACCACAAAAATCTCTGTGATGCTCTATGCAGGCGGGCATATTATTCATGCACTTTTAGGCTGGGATATTTATACCTCAGCGATAGTTCTTGTAGTTATTACCGGCATCTATACAATTGCCGGCGGATTACGCTCGGTTATTTACACGGGCGTTGTTCAAATAGTTTTTTTAATCTGCGGAGCAGCAGTTCTGCTTATTTTCGGCATGCAGGAAGTAGGGGGCATAAGTGGTTTGCAGGAAAAACTACCGCAAGAATTTTTTTATATGCTGCGTCCTGTTTCAGATCCCGATTTTCCCTGGACCGGTATTTTGTTTGGAGCTCCAATAATTGGAATCTGGTACTGGTGTACTGATCAATATATAGTGCAGAGAATTTTGGGTGCCAAAAATATTAATCATGCCCAAAAAGCAACTATATTTTCAGGCTTCTTAAAACTAAGCCCTGTTTTTCTATTTGTTGTACCGGGAATGATTGCAGCAGCATTGTATCCGGAAGTTTCCGGTGATAATGCTTTTACAATACTAATTACAAACCTGCCCTTACCCATGGGTATGCGCGGCCTTATCATGGCAGGCTTACTGGCGGCTTTAATGTCTTCATTATCGGCCATATTTAATAGTACAGCAACGATAATAACCCTGGATTTCTATAAAAACTTTTATCCTTTCTCCTCAGAAAGAAAGCTTGTTCTTGTTGGACGTTTATCGGCTATCTTAATTGCTATTACCGGCATTTTATGGGTGCCATTCACCAAATTAATCAACACCAATATTTATATTTACCTGCAAAGTGTACAAGCTTATATAAGCCCACCAATAGCCGCTGTATTTATTTTTGGTGTCTTTAGTACAAAAGTAAATGGGCGGGGAGCTTTTGCTACTCTTTTGTTCGGTGGAATAATGGGTCTATTGCGCTTCTCACTGGAGGTTTATAATGAATTTAATCCAATTGCATTTGCACCATTACACTGGTTTGTTGAAATAAATTTTTTGCACTTTGCTATTCTGCTTTTTGTTGTTTCAACCATAGTGCTTTATGCCGCAAGTACGCGAGTTATAAAAGAATATGATGTGAATCAATTTATGAGCTCATCCTCTTTTTTGTCAGTGGCAGATGGACAATCAAAAACAAAAAACGGCTGGCTTAAATTAAATTTTATTTGGTCTGCTATTTTGGTGGTCCTGCTTTTTGGATTATGGGAAATGTTTTTATAGTGGTTTTTTTAATAAACAATATTAATACAAGAAAATAATGAAATCATTAATGCAAACAGTCAAGGTTTCTAAAAACAAAACGGATTATGCTAATCTTTTAAGCCATATTTTATGTGTAATAACTGTTTTTATTATTCCATTGCACTTATGTGCGCAGGACTGGCAATTGGTATGGGAAGATAATTTTGATGGCCCGGCTATTGATGAAAGCAAATGGAGCTTTGCAACAGGTGCCGGTGGTTGGGGTAATAACGAATTACAATATTATACAAATCGCAGCGAAAATGCCTATATAGAAAATGGCAGCCTGGTTATAATGGCTATAGAAGAAGATTACCAGGGCAGTCCTTATTCATCGGCACGCATGAACACAAGATTTAAGGGCGATTGGCTTTATGGACGTTTTGAAATACGGGCAAAATTGCCACAAGGACAAGGTCTGTGGCCGGCTATTTGGATGCTGCCGACCGATTGGGAATATGGTGGCTGGGCAGCCAGCGGTGAAATTGATATTATGGAGTTAATTGGCAGCAATCCTTATACAGTTCTTGGCACCCTTCATTACGGGGGGGTGTTCCCAAATAATACGCATACCGGCTCAGCCTACACTTTAAACCAGGGTGCCAGCTTTGCGGATGAATATCATACATTTGCCATAGAATGGGATGAAACTTCCATAAAATGGTTTGTTGATGACAACCATTATCAAACACAAACATCATGGTTTTCTACTGCTCAGGAATATCCGGCACCCTTTAACCGCCGTTTTCATCTTCTGCTCAATATTGCTGTAGGTGGAAATTTGCCGGGCTATCCGGATCAGACAACCCTGTTTCCACAAACCATGCATGTTGATTATGTAAAGGTCTACCGCGATAATAATGAGAAGCCCACTGTAAGCATAATATCTCCTTCTGCAGGTGAGGATTTTACACCAGGCTCCAATATTTCTATTAGCGCTGATGCAAATGATAATGATGGTGACATTGAAAAAGTCTTGTTTATGCAGGCCAGCGCAATTCTAGCTGTGGATTCAATTCCCCCTTATGAATTTACAGCCGAAAATGTCGCGAAGGGTGCTATCAAATCGTCGTTAAAGCGCTTGATAATTATGGCGGCAGCAGCTCTGATAATGTTGATATAACGGTTGGCAGCTGCAGCTCAGGCGCCGTACCTGATGGCTTTAGCAAGGATACCCGGTCGCATTGAGGCTGAAAATTATGATATCGGTGGACAGGGAATTGCTTATCATGATAATGATCCGCAAAGCAATACCGGAAACAGGTATCGTACTGCTGAGGGTGTGGATATCGAGGTGTGTGAGGATACGGGAAATGGTTATAATGTGGGTTGGACATTAAACAGGGAATGGCTGGCTTACACGGTTTCAGTTGACAGTTCCGGAATATACGACCTGAGATTAAGAGCGGCCACAGAGAGTTTCGGGACACAATTTCATTTCGAACTTGATAACCGTCCGCTAACAGCCATCAGTGCTGGTGTAAATACAGGCGGCTGGCAAAACTGGCAGGATATTGTTATCAATGATGTTGTCCTGGAAGAAGGTAAACATGTCCTTAAACTCCATTTTGACGCCAATGACCTGAACACTAATTATTTTGAGTTCTATAATTTCAGATCTTTGGAAGCAGCAGAGTTTAACATTATTTCTGCAAAAACCTCCCAGGATGGCAATCAAATAATTGCAACATTTAATAAACAATTGTCTGGACCACTGCCCGCTTCACCTGCTGGATTTGCAGTAAGCGTTGATCAAAACAATAGAGAAATAGCCAATTACGAAATTGATACAACGGGTTATCAAATCATATTAATGCTGGATGAGGAGATTGTCTCGCGCGATGAAGTTCTTTTGACCTATTCGGGAGGCGAAATTACGGCCATAGATAATTCAATATTAACTGCATTTACAGATTTATTAATAGAAAACAGGGTTATAAGCGCAGTACCGGGAAAAATAGAGGCTGAAGATTTCAGTCTGAATATGGGCTTTGAACTGGAAAATACGACAGATACGGGCGGTGGACAAAACCTGGGTTTTGCTAATAACGGAGATTATGTAGAATACCTGCTTAATGTGCAACACGGTGGAACCTATTCAGTCAACTACAGGGTAGCTTCAGCTTTCAATGGCGGGGACATAAGAACGGAATTAATTAGTGATGATAGTACATGGGTATTGCATAATGTATCATTCCCGCTAACCGGAGGCTGGCAAACCTGGACAACGGTTAGCTCAAATGCCTCTATTCCTGAAGGCCGGTTTACTCTTAGAATTATGGTAGTTTCGACTAAGGAGTTTAACCTGAACTGGTTTAGTTTTGATATAATTACAGCGCTTGACGACCAGGAAAGAATAGTCAATGGATTTAATTTATATCAGAACTATCCCAATCCATTTAATCCCTCAACCACGATAAGTTATGCACTTGAAAAACAAAGCAAGGTCCGGCTCGAAATATTTAATGTGTTGGGGCAGAAAGTAAAAACCCTGGTAAATCAAAAACAGCCAGCGGGCCAATACAAGGTTAATTTTGCGGCACAGGATTTAGTTTCAGGTGTTTACCTGTATCGTTTAAAAACGGCGGATTTTGTTAAAACACGAAAAATGATTTTAATGAAATAAAATATGATATAAAGCAGAGCAATCAGGATTCAGATATTGTAATTTTTCATAAAACTTAAAACGAACGCACAGGAAAAAACAATGAAAAAAGCTTCCCTTATTTTTTACTTATTAATAATATTATTCTGCTCAAGTGTTTTTTCGCAAGGATTTCTGAGGAGGGATAATCAGGATATTGTCAATGGACAAAATGAAAATGTAATTTTGCGGGGCATTGGCTTGGGTGGCTGGATGGTGCAGGAAGGTTATATGATGAAGACGGAAGGATTTGCTAATCCACAATGGGAAATTAGGGAGAAAATAGTTGAGCTAATAGGTGAAGAAGATACGGATGCTTATTTTGATGCCTGGTTGACAAATTTTTGTCAAAAAGTGGATATCGATTCTATTGCTGCCTGGGGATTTAATAGTATCCGTTTACCAATGCATTATAACTTGTACACGCTGCCCATTGAAGATGAACCTGTTGCGGGTGAAAATACCTGGTTGGAAAAAGGCTTTGAACTGACCGATAGCCTGCTTGCCTGGTGTGAGGCAAACGAATTATACCTTATTCTTGATCTGCATGCCGCTCCTGGTGGCCAAGGCTATAATGCCGCTATTTCTGATTATGATCCATCAAAACCCTCTTTGTGGGAAAGCCAGCAGAACAGGGATAAAACGGTTGCTTTATGGAAAAGACTGGCCGAACGCTATGTTGATGAACCATGGATTGGTGGCTATGATCTGATCAATGAGACAAACTGGAATTTACCGGGAAATTCATTATTAAGACAGCTTTTCATCGAAATAACGGATTCAATCAGGACTGTTGATACAAACCATATTATTTTTATCGAGGGTAACGGATTTGCCAATGATTTTTCTGGTTTAACACCTCCCTGGGATGATAATATGGCTTATAGCTTTCATAAATATTGGAGCAATAATGACCAGGGTTCACTTGGCTTTGTGCTCCCAATCCGCACGACTTACAATGTGCCCCTTTGGTGTGGTGAATCAGGTGAAAATTCCAATGCCTGGCATACAGAGGCAATCCGACTCCTTGAGGATAATAATATTGGTTGGGCCTGGTGGCCATATAAAAAAATAGATGAAATTGACGGACCTCTGGATATAGAAAGGTCAGAAAGCTATCAAACCCTCCTGGATTATTGGTCCGGTAATGGTTCTCAGCCTTCGCCCACATTTGCTTATAACACCATGATGGAGTTAGCCGAGAATGCCAGACTTGAAAATTGTGTATACAGAAAAGATTATACCGATGCCATGATCCGGCAGGTTCAAACTACTGCTACAAAACCTTTTAAAAATCATGTTATTACGGATGTAATTTTTGCCTCAGACTATGATTTAGGCACTCAGGGCTATGCATATTTCGATAATGATTTTGGATATACAGGAGGAGATTTTACTGCCTGGAACAATGGCTGGGCTTATCGCAATGATGGGGTTGATGTGGAAGTTTGCGATGACGATGATGAAAATAACAATGGTTATAATGTTGGGTTTATTAATGAAGATGAATGGATCAATTACACGGTTACAATAGAAGAGACAGGTGTTTATGACTTGATCTTAAGAGTAGCCAGTGAAGCAACAGGACGACTTCATCTCGAACTTGACGGCCGGCCTGTAACGGGAACGATAAATGTAAATAACACAGGTGGCTGGCAAAACTGGGATTATGTAGATGCAAGTGATATTGTGTTAGAAGAGGGCCAGCATCAGCTAAAACTCTATTTTGGTGAAGGTTCATTTAACCTGAATTATTTTATATTTTGGAATTATGCACCATTGAGTTCTGTTGCTTTTAATAGTATTGCAGCCCGGTCATCGGTTGATGGCAACCAAATAACAGCGTCGTTCAATAAACAATTGCAAACTCCATTGCCTGCTTTACCTGCGGGTTTCTCAGTTAGCGTTAATGGAAATAATCGAGCAATAGCCAGTTACGAACTTGATGAAAGTGGTTACCAAATAGTATTTACTCTTGCTGAAGAAATCATTTATGGGGATGAAATATCTTTGTCCTATTCCGGTGGCGGTGTAACTGCAGTAGACAATACAAACCTGGTCGCATTTGCAGATTTAGCAATTGAAAACAGGCTGCCTGAAAGGATATCTATACCCGGAATAATAGAAGCCGAAGATTTCTCTTTCAACCAGGGTTTCGAATTGGAAACATGCACGGATACAGGTGGCGGACAAAACCTGGGTTATACCGATACCGGCGACTATGTCGAATATTTAGTTACATTTCCCACAGGCGGAACCTATTCAATCGATTACCGGGTGGCGTCGGAAGATAGTCAATCAAGGATAAATCTTGAAATAATTACGAATGACAGCACCTGGGTTTTACATTCAGTTACATTCCCCGGAACTGGAGGCTGGCAAAACTGGACAACAGTCAATACATCTGCGCATATACCTGCTGGGATGCATACACTTAGAATTACAGTATTACAGCCAAGATTTAACCTGAACTGGTTTAATTTCGACTTTGTTACAGCGCTGGATGACCAGGAAATAACAGTGAATGATTTCCATCTATGGCAAAACTATCCCAATCCCTTTAATCCAGCGACTACCATACGCTTTAATTTGCCGCAAGCAGAGTTCACAAGCCTGGATATTTATAATGGATTAGGCCAGCGTATTGAAAGACTTTTTAATAAAAAACTCAATGCCGGGACACATAGCTATTCGTTTGATGCAAGTAATCTGAGCAGTGGCCTTTATTTCTATCGAATCCAGGCAGGCAAGTTCTCCAGTGTTAAAAAGATGTTATTAATGAAATAGTTTCATTTGATACCGGGGGTGAAAAAAATGACAGGATTAACAGTAAAAAACATAAATTAATAAAACATTTTAAAATTAGGCCTAACCGATTGATTTATTTACACTTAATTGATAATTCAAATCGAGTTAATCCTGTTATCTAGTCTAAAGAAGAATAAACATCTGGTGATATGGTATATATTACCTTTGTTTGTGGAATCTGTTTAGATGTAAGCTAATCTGCTTCTTTAGCAGATTTATTTAGGTATGATTTCTTATAGGCCTGCAGCCTGCCAATTTCAGGCGAATTTGGGTCAACCCTTTTATACTGCTGCAGGACTTTATCTGCCTTAGCGGTTTGAGAGGTTCTAATATATGCTTTGTATAAATTCCACATTATTTGAGTATCTTTCGGTGTTTGCTTTAAAGCCTTTTCCAATAAAACAATACTTTGCCGGACTTGGTTTTTTTTGAGATATATTTGGCCGCTCCATTTAAGTACAAAGGCACTTTCCTTTATTTTTGCGGCCTGTTCCAGAATAGGCAAAGCCCGATCATATGCACCTATCGTAAGTAGTAGTTGGATGGCCCGTTCATAAAAGAAATATTCGTATGGAACAGTATAAATAAGAGCTTTGTATTCATTAAAAGCCTGTTCATAATTTTTTTTACTGACGTGGTAATCAGCTAAAGTCATATGCCCGGTCTCCAATGTCGATTTTCCGGTTTTTACAATGTGCAAAACAATAGAATCTTCTTTTGTAAGTGGATTAAACTGAGAAAGTATGGTATTCGGTAAATAGGCCGGTTTGAATGGCCAGCCACCTTTGAGATGGAGAACGTTCATAGCAGCATAAGCACTATCCAGTTTAGTGAAGCCCCAATTTTTTCTGTAATACTCAGAACTCTTTATATTTTGTGCATTCCATTTCTTTTTGACGAAACCTGCTTTGCGCATGCTGTTGTAGAAAGCTTCGCCCATTAAAAAATAGCCCGTTGAATTTGGATGTAAATGTTCAAGAAGTAAATTATCGCCAATCAAACCGTTTGTTGAATTTTTCTCAAAATAGGATTTCATTGGAACAACAGGAATTTTAAACTCGGCTGCTTTTTCAATTATGATTTGGTTAAACTCTTCCGTGGCCCGAAATCTCAGGGCATCGAGGTCCTTTGCCTGGTAATACTTATTTCGTGCTTCATCAAACTTGCGCTGTTTTTCAAGCTTTTGAGCAGCACGGTAAACGTTATCTGCCGCAGGATGATTAGCGCTTTTAATCGATGTAAAAGGTCGATTGTCTCTGATATTGGAAACAAGTTCACTTATCATAACAGGAATATTGTTTTCTTTGGCAATTTGAAAAATATCTGCAAGATTTCGTTCAAATTGTCCTTTTCCCAGTTCGTAAAGCGGGCTGTCAAGCGCAATCTTCTGATCCTTTACTATGCGTTTCATCAGTGTGTCTGAATCATATTTTGATTTTGCATCTACTTCGGAATTAATCCAGGAAATTACTTGTGTCATAACAGATCTGAGCAATCTGAAAGTTTTAAAACGTTGTAATTTTAAGAATATATTAACGCCCCAGCGTATTTTTCCAAGAGATTCGGCAGAGGCCGCTCCCAATGCACCATAAAATTCATTATGTCCGGCATAGATTAATAGAGCATCAGGCTTCTGCTCAATGATTTCATCCATAAAATCAAGCAATGTATAGCTGTTTACTGCTGTTAAGGCGGTGTTAACTATCTCAATATGCAAATCCGGAAAAGTATCAGCAAGACGATAATAAAGGACACGCGAAAACATCATATTATTGCCGTATGGATATCCGGCTGCTGTGGAGCCTCCCAGAACAAAAATGCGGAAAGAATTTTTAGGTTTGTCTCTTAAGAAAAGATCCTTGCGTGGAGTCGGGGTTGTTTGTGAATTATAGAAATAGCGTTTACCGATATTTAAATTTATACCATAATATTTTGATTCTTCATAGGGGGTAGGAATGAAAAGTTCTGTATTTCCTCCATAGCTGAAAATCCTTAAGGTAATTTCAAATAATGCAAAAAAGAGAATAGGAATAAAGAATGCTATTGCGTAAAAAAAACGGATTTTAACACTGTTTCTTATAATTTTTTTTTTAATCGTTTTCTGAGTATGTTTGGCATTCATTATAATTTTAAGAAAATTTGTTGAAAAACGTAGTGATGTCTTTTATAAAAAGCAAAACATAATAACTGCATATATAATTATTAAATTGATAATAGAATATTATTCTAATAATAATATTTTTCCCTGTTTTTTTTATTCCCTTCCTTGTAAGTAACATAAAAACAACAGTTTACATTTTTTATTATTTTTGGCATGTATTGTGTTAATAATGGCATACTGGATAATAATGTGGATAAGCCAAATCCTGGCTTGTTATGAAATTTATACTACCTGAAAAGACTAGTTCTAGATATTAAATGCAAACTGATGTAGCGACTTAGTGATTATGCGGGTCTTAGCCTAAGTCTATATTAAAATTCTCTAAAAGGTCATACAATTTATAATTAAGGAGTGGGCGCTATGAAGCCATTGTTGCAGAATTTAATAAGCTCAAGAATTTTAGGGCATATACTTCTTCTCATGCTATATGTAATAATAATGTCTCCCGTCGGGGCTGAAGCACAAACAACAGGAAAAATTGCCGGCGCCGTTGTTGAAGCCAGTACGGGCGAACCTGTGATTGGTGCAAATGCCTATTTTGAAGGAATTGCACTTGGGGCAGCGACAGACGTTGATGGTTTTTATACCATTTTAAATGTACCTCCCGGGACATATGAGCTAATCGTTGAAGCGATTGGCTTTCGTAAAGTTGTTGTTACAGAGGTTAAGGTCAGGGTTAATTATACAACGACAATTAATGTTTCAATGGAATCAGAAGTTCTGGAAGGAGAAACGGTTGTTGTTATCGCAGAAAGACCTTTAGTTGAAAAAGATCAAACCGGGGCCAGGCAGGTTGTGACAAGTGAAGAAATTGATATTCTTCCTGTAACAAGCTTTGATCAGGTTGTGGAATTACAGGCCGGGGTTGTAAATGGTCGTTTTCGCGGAGGAAGGGCTAACGAAGTACTTTATATGATCGACGGTGTTCCGGTTAATAGTGCCGCAACCGGCGGAAGAGGAGCTACAGTTGGTATAGAAGCTGTGGAAAACCTTGAAGTCATCAGCGGAACGTTTAATGCTGAATATGGCCGTGTTATGAGTGGTGTGGTTAATGCCATTACAAAATCCGGCAGTAAAGAATACCGTGGAAATTTGGAATTATATTCCGGTGACTATTTTAGCACAGACAAAATACAGGGACATGAAATTTATCCTTCAAATTCATCATTTGGTCTTGATGGAATTGCTGATGTGCGCGGCTCATTTGAAGGTCCTGTACCTTTTACGAATGACAAGCTTACTTTTGTCCTATCCGGTGGCGCTTCATTTAATGATGGTTATTTAACAGGACATGGACGTAATCTTTTTCTTCCGACAACAATTCATGATCCTGCTTTAGCAGAACAGGGCATTTTCAATGTTACCGGCGATAAAGAAGAGTACACTACCAACAGTTGGGGTGGTGGTGATTTGTTAGCAAAATTAAATTATCCATTAACTGATTTTACTACTCTTTCATTATCGTTTTTATACAATCAATCCGAGTGGAAAGATTATACCGGATTCTGGCGTTTCGCGCCGGAAGGCAGGACTAAAAATATCGGTAAATCGATCAACAATATATTTACAGTGAGACACGTTTTTAATCAAGAAGCATTTGCAACGTTCAATGTTGCCTTTCTTGATGAGTCTTATGAGTCGTATGTAGAAGAAGATCCTCTTTCAGATAGATATTTACCCGGGGAATACCGGCAAGAGGGTTTAATAAACGGAACTGGCCTGGCTATTGGCGGTACCGATCTGTTTAATTTTAAGCGTGGATCCAAAACCATAACAGCTAAAGGCGATGTAACCTGGCAATTACACCGACAGCATGAAATAAAAGCAGGATTTGAATATTCTGATTATAATATGGATGAAGATTACATTACTATTTTATTTGCAAATGAGGCTGCTTTTCAGTCAGATATGACCGCCGGGATTGTAGATAAATGGAGATTTCGTTCCATAAACAATAGTTTAGTGGATGTCGATTACCAGTATTATCACAATGATCTTGCCGGGGATCGTAATCCATATGAACGCGATGCCAGCCAGGGAGCGGTTTATTTGCAGGATAAAATGGAATTTGACAAAGTTGTTGTAAATGCCGGTTTGAGAGTGGATTACTTTGATCCGGAATTTGGGATTCCGAAAGATCTTACAGACCCCAATGGAGATATTGCCTTTCCGGGTTTAAGCAGAGAAGAGCAACTTGACAGAAGCTTAGAAGATGCAGATGTTCAGGTACAGCTTTCGCCAAGAATTGGTCTCGCATATCAGGCAACAACAACCGGTATTGTGCATTTTTCATATGGCCATTTTTTCCAGATACCACCATTGGAGAATTTATACAGCAACCCTAATTTCCGAATTTTACCGGGTGTAATTTCCAGCTCTATTATGGGCAATGCCGGCCTTAAGGCGCAGCAGACAGTCTCATATGAACTGGCATATTCTGATATTCTCAGTGAAGGCATTGTGGGAGAGATATCGGTCTTTTATCGTGATATTTACGATTTGCTGGGAACAGAAATTTTAGAAACATTAAGCGGTCAACCATACGCTCGCTGGACAAACGTTGATTACGGTAATGTAAAAGGTGCCGTAATTTCAGCTGAAGTTAGATCCGGTAGCTTTACTTCAACATTAGATTATACATATCAGATTGCGGAAGGAAATGCCTCAGATCCTGCTTCTGCCTTCCTCCGCGCGCAGGGCGGCGAAAAACCAAATTTAGAAGCAGTACGCTTAAATTGGGATCAAAGACATACAATTGTTGGAACATTTAATTACGTCACTCCTGATTATGGACTCAGCCTTATTGGTCGCTATGGAAGTGGTAATCCATTTCAATATAGTCCGTTACCAGCGCCGGGTAAGCCAACTTTGACATTAACACAAAATAATGGTCAGATGCCGCCAAATTTCAACATCGATTTAAACGCCAATTACAATATCGGTGAATACTATGGTGTTAAAATGAAAGCTTATTTTCAAGCCTATAATATTCTTGATATTCGTAACCCGAATTATGTTTTTGGAGACTCCGGGAGTCCCAAATCGACGGCAAACGTGGAAAGAAACCGTACTCAATTGGAAAGGGCTACATTTACAACGCCTGAAAAACTGCAATATGACGGTACTAGTTTTGTTTCACCAAGGCAAATACGTTTAGGGCTTGGATTTTTATTTTAGTAATTGTAATTAAAATGTATTTAACACAAAATTTCAGCAAAGTCATACGGAGAAATGATCCTATGTATCTTAATAACTTTAAACTAATTAAAAGTATCCTCATATTATTCTTAGTATCAGGGCCGCTTTTTTCACAAGGTGATGTAAATATACCTGCAGATGAACCATTTGGAGATCCGGATTGGAATTTCAAAGGGCGCATGAATGGAAACCGCGTTTTTGAAACATTTAAAAATCATGGTGAACTTGGAAACTGGAATGCGTCGCGGCAAAATCAGGATGATTCGGATTGGCCGGCCGGCGGACTTCGAAATCCTTATCTGGATGGTGTAGGTTTGATTGTAGGCGGTTCAGTAATTGATACTCTTGGTAATCGTGTTCATATGACATCCTCACATTATAGAGAAGAAGTTGACCGCAGTCCGGATTTAGAGACCATTTGGGGATGGCATCCAATACCGGGATATTTAAATTTCGATCGCATTAATACAGTTGGTACACGTGAACCGGTACCAGCGATGAGCAATGATGAAAGCTCCTGGCCGGATATCTGGCTCGATCAGCCCGATTATTTTGATGAAGATGGAGATCTGGAATGGAACGGTCGTTTTGGGCAGGGTAAGTTTAATGCCCAGCTGGAAGCATATTACGTTATGGATGATGCTATTGATTTTGAGTTTGGATATGTTCCGGTAGCTGCCCAGCCAGACAGGGGTGGTCTTGGATTGAGAACATCTGTTCGTTTATATCAATGGGTACACCCTTTGGCACAGGATGTAATTTTCGCTGAATTCAATGTAACCAATTTGGGTGACCAGGAAATTGACAGTACTGGTTTTGGCTGGTGGACAGATAATGGTATAGGAAATAATCCTCCTGATAACGGTCTGTTTGCACAAGGTGAGGGTGAAAGGGATTTTGACCTGGCCATTGGCTATAATGAGCCGCCAGGGGTTGATATGAATGGCTTACCAACTGGTATTGCCGGATATGCTTTTCTTGAATCTCCGGGAATCCCTGATGATGGTGTTGATAATGATGCTGATGGTATGCAGGATGAGCGCCGCGATAATGCTGCCGGTACTTTTTATGAGGATCCATTAGCCGATCCGCGTATTGTCAGTACAGAAAATTTCTTTCTTGAATTTGGCCGTGAACCGGGTCCCCACTGGGAAGGTGATGAAGATGGTGATTGGGTTGGCTTTGAGGATTTAAATGGCAATAATACCTATGATTTTGGTGAAGCAATCAATAATGATGTTGGAACGGATGGCGTTGCTCCGGGAGATTTAAACTATTCCGGTCCGGATGCTGATGGTACAGAAGGAAATGGAATACCTAATCAGGGGGAACCAAATTTTGGACGTACAGATAAAGATGAATCTGACCAGCTGGGGATGACCTATTTCAAAATGATTGAAGTACCTGCTCATCCAAATCCTGAACCAAACCGCTTTCAAAAAGACTGGTTTTCAGATGATGAAGCCTGGTGGGGATGGTTGTCGGCAGATTCAATATATTCTGCTCCTGCTTCAGGAAACCTGGTAATGATATTTGCCAGTGGTACTTTTCCTTTAGGCTCACTGCGCACAGAACGTTTTTCAATGATCATTGCCCGAACCGTTGGAACTGCGACTAATATTTCCGAAATGATTGAACTTAAAGAAACGGTTCAGGCCATTTATAATACAGATTATCAGTTTACACAACCACCTAATAAGCCAACATTAACAGTCGTTGCAGGTGATGGCGAAGTTCGTCTGTTTTGGGATGATATTGCAGAGTCATCTACTGACCCATTTCTAGGCCAAAATATAAAAGATTTTTCCGGATATCGTATTTACAAAGCAACGGATCCTTTTTTCACTGAAGTTACCCTAATTACAGATGAAGATGGCTCCACTATTTTGAAAAAGCCTGTAGCCATATTTGACTTGGAAGATGGATATAAGGGAGCGCATCCAGTTTTAGTGAACGGCGCTCCTTATAACATGGGAGATGAAAGCGGCCTGCAAAACAGATATATAGATACTGACGTAATTAACGGTCTTACCTATTATTATGCGGTTACGGCATTTGATACAGGCAGCGTCACCCGCAAATTAGGTCCAACCGAAAACACAACAATAATCGAAGTGAATTCGATTGGTCAACCGCTGTTTTCAGACAGAAATACGGCATTTGTTACGCCAGGTCCACCTGCTGCCGGCTATAAGCCGCCTGATGTACTGGGAGATGTTGATGTCTTAACGGAAGGCTGGGGTACGGGTCGTATTCTTGGCTTTGATGAAATGGGTGGATCTGAAATTGTAAATGCTTCCATTATTGAGGATGACCAGGAATATCGTGTGTCTTTCTTTTCTGAAAAAGACACTAGGCTAAGAAAGGTTACCACAACAGCATATTCAGTATCCAATATTAGCAATGGAATGGAAATAGTTTTGATAGATAGTCTTCCCTGGCAAGCCAATGAAGAGGGTATTGTAACAACCGATGTTTTTGAAGGGCTAATTCTGGCCATTAAAAATGACACAACAGCGTTCTCAGCTTCAGGGACAGGCTGGGTTGATTCTGAGGATATGGTTGAACCTGCTAATAAAGGCTGGTCGGCCACAGTAGTTACAGATTCAGGCGCACAGGCAGTTGTTCCGCATTCTGATATTGAATTAATCTTTGTTAATGAAGACACGCTTATTGCACCTCGAGGCAGGGGCGCATCAAAATTCCTTGTCGATTTACCGATAAACTTTATGGCTATTGCTGCTGATTCGGCCATGTTAAATGTTTCCGTAATTGACGTAGACAGTTCTGATGCTTTTGAACTGGAAAATGATGCCCTTCAAATATGGGAATTTGTTCCACCGGTATTCCGCTATTCTTATTGGAACGTTAGGTTTGACGCTGAAGAAAATGCATCCGCGCTAGGTGAGGGTGATGTTTTCAGAATAAAAACAACAAAAGAATTTGTGCAAGGTGACTATTTTGATTTTGAAACTATTTCTGCTACGGTCGATCAGGATGAAGCAAAAAACGTATTAAAAAAGAAAGAGGTAGCTGTTGTACCTAACCCCTATATTTTCACAAGTCCTCTGGACCCGGCCGACCCTTTTAAACTTGGCAGGGAAAACCGTTTGACTTTTATAAATACGCCATCCAGTGCTACCATTAGAATCTTTACAATAAGCGGAAAAACGGTCGACAAAATTGAAGTGAATAATCCTGTGGAAAACGGTCTTGTTTATTGGGATTTACGCAGCAGTGAAGATTTAAAAGTAGCGCCAGGGATTTATATTTTCCATATAAAAGACAACACTACCGGGGCTGAACAAATCGGTAGATTTGTAATTATTCGCTAAAATGCTCATGGGACAAAATAAAAGAGGGTTTAAAATGAATGATTTAAAAAAACTATATACGGCTGCACTCGTGATGACTATATATTTAGTTACTTCTATCCCGATGGGTTTATCAGCACAGCAACCATTGAAATTCGGGACTACAGCAGCGGGATTTCTTGAGCTTGGTGTGGGAGCAAGAGGTGTTGCTTTGGGCGATGCTTATGTTGCCATCGCCGAGGGAGCCGAAGGAGCCTACTGGAACCCGGCAGGTATTGGCATGCTAACAAAAATGGAAGCATCATTTATGCAGATGGATTACGTTGCAGGCATTCAGCTGCAGAATATTGCCTTTGCTCTTCCTATCCCGGGAATAATGACCTTAGGGGTAATGGTTACTAATTTATCTGTTCCGGATGATAAAATACGTACCGTTGAAGATCCCGAAGGCACAAACGGTGAAACCTTTGAAGCAGGTAGTTTTTCTCTCGCCCTTATTGCGGCCAGGAAATTTACGGACCGTTTCAGTGTTGGTCTTAGTTTAAAATACGTACATGAACAATTATATCAGGAAACAGCCAGCGCTTTAGCATTCGATTTTGGTGTGTTATTTAAAACCCAATTTTTAAACGACATGACACTGGGCATGAGCATTACAAATTTTGGCACAAAAATGCAATTTACAGGTCCGGATTTATCCCGACAGCATGCGGATCGCGAAGACATTGCCGGAACGATACAAAGTTTGCCTGTTAATTACGAGACAGACAAATGGTCTTTACCAATTGCTTTTCGCATTGGTGTTGCCATGGATGTGCTTGATTTGGAAAATCAATCCTTTGTAGTATCCGTCGACGCGCTTCATCCCAATAATATAGATGAATATGTAAATATTGGTGGTGAGTATTCAAATGTGGTTGGGTCATTTGGTAAGGTATCATTAAGGGGTGGTTATAATACGGCCTTTCAAAAACAAAGTCAGCAAGGTCTTACCCTGGGTGGTGGCCTAAATGTATTTGTTAACAACAACTTTTCTGTAATCTTTGACTATGCTTATGCGGATTATGAATTCTTTGGAGATATACATCGTTATTCCGTTGGTCTGATATTTTAATAATTGGAATCATATTATTTAATCGTGAAAGTCCAAAAATTTCTTTTTCCACCATCACAGCAACACCTGATATTTGTTGTGATGGTTTTTATGGGTTTAATATCCTGTAGTAAAAATGAAGCGTCATCCGAAATTGTTTTGGCGCGTGTTGAAGACCGTGTTATAACGGTAAAAGATTTTAAAGAAAGGTCAGAACTTACAGTCAGGCCTCCATACGTTAGTGGACAGGTCTCTAAGCAAAAAGGAGTTATTTTAAATACGCTGATCGCAGAAAAATTATTAGCATTAGAAGGAACTAAAGACAGTGTTCTGGTTAATAATTCATCGTTCAGGAATTACCTCGCTGGAGTAAAAGAACAGACCATGCGCAGCAGGTTAGTGAATGTTGAATTAGAAGAAGAGCTTAAAATAACGAAGGCAGAAAAAACGGAAGCGTATAAGCAGGCACTAAAAAAAATTCATGTCGCTTATATTTTCAGTAATAAAAAAGAAGAAATTGATCAATTGAAAGAAAAAATTGATCAGGCTGATTTTGATTCAGTTGAAAAGATAGTAAACGCCGCTAAAAAGCCACATCTGAAAGAGGTATTGTGGGGCGATAATCTGCAATCTATTGAAAATGCATTGTTCAATGAAACGGCTCTTGTAGGTTCTGTAATAGGACCAGTCAAGACCAGGGTTGGGTATTACATATTTAAAATAAAAGAAATCCGCAGAGAAGTTATCCTGGGACAAGGTTCAACGGATACAAAAATTAGAAAAATTGAAAGTGTGCTATTTGATAGAAAATGGCGCAAGGCCACAGCAAATTATGTTTATAATCTTATGAAAGACAAAGATATAAAACTCGATGAAAAAGGATTTAATGTATTATTGGAATATTATAAACCATTTTATACTGAAAATGAGCTTGAAAAACCGGATTCTACGGAATCAGAAGAACGTGTTTTAGACGCATTAAAAGATTTGCAGAATAATTTAGATACACCGTTGTTGACCATTGATGATGAATCGTGGACTATAAAGAAGTTTGTTGATGAAACAAACCGTCGACCTCTTATGTTTCATTCGAATAAAATGAATGAGAGTGAATTTCCGGAATATCTCAAGTTAGCCATAAAAGATCTTTTAACAGATAAATACCTCACAGATAGAGCTTATGAAAATGGAATTGACAAAGATCCGCTTGTAAAGCGCGAAGAAAATATTTGGCACGACTACCTATTAGCTACCGGCAAACGCGCGCTTCTTTTAAAGCAGCTGGGATATAGCAGAAAGACAGATGACAACACATTCGAAGTACTTAATCTTCTGCGCCCGCAACTCAATCAAATAGCAAAAAAGTATGATATTGAGATTAATGAAAATGAGTTTGCAAAAGTATCTTTAACCGATCTTCAATGGATGGCTGTTAGAGAAGGCGTCCCATATAAAGAGGTGGTTCCAAAATTGCCGGTAATTACAAATGATGAGCGCGTTGACTATTTTGCACAAAAAAAGTAGTTTTGCCGACCCAGAAACATGTTCCAAATAAATTTTAGGGATATTTTATAAAATAGAATGAATACCAGTAAAGATAAAAACCAGCCAAATCTGGAAAAGAAATTGGGTAAGCAGTCACCCGAAAAGTTGTCTTCATCACGAAGAGTGCTCTTTTCTGTTTTTATTGTGGCTATTCCGGTACTGTTTTTTTTACTAGCTGAAGGACTACTGGCCGTTTTTAATTATGGCGGCAACTTAGATCTTTTTGTTCTGGATTCTGCATCTCATTCTACAGAATATGTATTAAATAAAAATTTTACTAAAAAATATTTTTTTAAAAAAGGTGTAAAAACACCTTTACCCATTACTCAAAGATTTAGCGCTGAAAAAGACACTACAACATATCGTATTTTTTGCCTGGGAGCATCTACAACACAGGGTTTTCCCTACCAACCTAATGCTGCATTTCCGGCACAAATGCAAAACATCCTATCTACCTTTCATCCCAAGAGAAAAATTGAGGTTGTTAATTGCGGTATTACGGCCATTACCAGCCACTCAGTTTTAGATATGAGTCAGGAAATAATAGATAAATATGAACCAGATCTGCTTGTAGTCTATACCGGCCATAATGAGTTTTATGGTGTTTTTGGGCAGGCTTCAAATCTGGCTATTGGCAGCAGTTACACCTTCATTAAGACATTTCTCACGCTGCAAAAGTCCAGGTTATTTCTATTATTGAGGGATGGCTATATTTCTCTCTTTGGTGAAGATATTCATGACATCTCGGTAGCAGATAATACCACAATGATGGAAAGATTTGCCGGGGACGCCAATATTGCCCTGGATAGTGAGCTGTTTAGCAGAACTGAAAGTGACTTCAGGGATAATCTGCAGGCTATTATTGATGAAGCAAAAGAAAGTAACACAGATATTCTTATCTGTAATCTAGTTTCAAATCTGGGCGATCTTGTACCATTTTCATCAACAGCAGAGCAAACGGACACTTTATCATTAAAGCAGGAAGCAAAAACTTTTATACAAACGGCTGAGTATAAAAAAGCAAAACTTTTACTAAAAGAGTGGCTTGGCTCACATCCAAATGATGCTGCCGGTCATTATTTTCTGGCCCAGAGTTATGAAGGTTTAAATTTAAGAGACAGTGCACTTGTGCATTATACATTGGCCAGGGATTATGATACTATCCGTTTCAGGGCGCCGGGTTCTTTTAATACCATTATCCAGGATCTTGCCAAGGAAAATGATATTGTTATGGTAGATATCAATAAAGCCTTTCGCCGGGGTTCACGCAACGGTATCATTGGTGAAGAATTGATGCTGGAACATGTCCATCCAAATTTCAAGGGTCATTATGTGATGGCCAGTAATATTGCTAGATCTATGTATGATAACCAGTTACTCGCTAAAAGCTGGTATTTAGCGCGGGATAAAGGGAATGAAAAATTTATGGCAATGTGCGGGTTAACAGAATTAGACCATGAAGTTGCGCTATATTCAGTGTTTCGTTTAAAAGAGCATTGGCCATTTCCCCAACCAGATCAACAACCGGTATATAGCAGGTATGGTACAGAAAAGACCGAACAGTTAGCAAAACAAATTATTGACAGTCAACAAACCAATCTGCTTCAGGCCCATTTGGATTTGGGTGAAGAATATCTTAGTGAAAACCAGGTTGGTAAGGGTTTGGCTGAATATAAAGCTGCATTGGCCATTAAGCCGCACTGTGATATTTATAGCAGAATAGCACCTATTTATACTATGCGGGCGGAATTAGCTTTTAGAGAAGATGTGGATTATAAAAGGGCGGCCGCAAATTTCCGACAAGCCCTGTTTTATTTTGAAAAAGGACTAAGCCAGTGTCCTGACCATTTCCAGTTAAATTTTAATATGGGTTTATTATTAGCTCTAAGGGAAGACCAACTGCAAAATGCGCTTAAACACTTTGAAAAGGCTTTAGCAGTAAATCCGTCTCATAAAAAAACAATGAAAATGTTAGCAAAAATTTATCTGCGTGAGAATAAAATTGAATCCGCCGAGCGTATGCTTAAACAAGGATTGCAACAGGATCCCGAAGATGTTGAGTTTTATAACGATCTTGGCTTTTTATATGCGACACAGGAAGAGTATTTGAAAGCAGAAAGCCTGCTTAACAAAGCGCTGGAATTAGAGCCATATCATTCTAAAAGTCAAAAACTTTTAAAGGAAATAAAAAGTAAATCTTCACAAAAAATTAATTAATCAAAAAAATTATTAATAGAAATATAAAGCGTGGAAGGAGGATAAACACAAATATAATTTAGCAGTAATTAGTAACCAGTAGTTAATTTAATATTTAACAAACAAGAAAGGATTTATTATGAAGCGTAATTTACTTTTCGCGCTAAGTTTAGTTTTCTTTTTAACGGGTTTTACTTATGCCCAGCTTATGACTATTGATGGTGAAAGAGATGCCTGGTATGATGGTCTTAATAATCCATCAGATGGTCATATCCAGATTCCCATTGAAGCATTTACCAACGGACCTCAACCAGACAATGCACTCGATCTTTCCTCACGCATTTGGATGGCCTGGGATGAGGATTACCTTTACTTCTACGAAGAGCGTAAAGATGATATACTGGCTGTTAGCAATGCTGCAAACTGGCAGAATGACGGTGTGGAGTTAAAGATCGATTCTGATCCTAGCTTGGCAGAAGGCGGTGTTGACAATGTGCGCTTAACTGTTTTTGATACAGATTTAGCTACAGATGCTGCAGGTGTTGATAACTTAAATGCCGAAGGTTCTCTTGATTCTCTTAGTGGTGCTGACTGGGTACCCGAAAGCGGTGTTGATTATGCCCGTGTATATCCAGCAGATGGAGAAGGTGTAAATATGGAATTCCGCGTTCCCTGGGAAATGATTAATACCAATGGTCCGATTGATCCTGTTGTTGGTACATCATTTGGTTTGGGTATAAATGTCGCCGATAACGATGGAACTGAACGTAACCATCAAATTATATGGGCTGCTGTTGTTAGCGATAATATCTGGAACACTCCGAATTTTCACGGTACAATGGAATTATTAGCTGACAATAAAGTTAGTTTCATTGCTGCAAACAGCCGTGTTGACAGTGTAAACGCCAATGCTGATGCCTGGTATACAGATCCTTTGACTGCAAGTACCCCCTTGGATATTACGATTGATGCCGAAAGAGACGCATTCTATGATGGACTTAACCTTCCGACGGATGGTCATATCCAGATTCCTATTGAAGCATTTACCAACGGACCACAGCCAGACAATGCACTCGATCTTTCCACACGCATTTGGATGGCTTGGGATGAGGATTACCTTTACTTCTACGAAGAGCGTAAAGATGATATACTTTCTGTTAGCAATGCTGCAAACTGGCAGAATGATGGCGTGGAATTAAAGTTTGATTCCGATCCATCCATGCCGCAACCCGGAAGCGACCCGGTTGACAATGCGCGTCTGACGGTTTTTGATACAGATTTGGCTACAGAAACTGCCGGTGTTGATAACCTTAATGCCGATGGTAACCTTGATTCTCTTAGTGGAGCTGATTGGGTACCAACAGCGGATGATTATGCCCGTTCATATCCTCTTGATGGAGAAGGTGTGAATTTGGAATTCCGTCTGCCCTGGGAAGTAATTAATACCAATGGTCCGATTGATCCTGTTGTAGGAACTACATTTGGTCTTGGTATAAATATTGCCGATAATGATGGAACTGAACGTAACCATCAGCTTATCTGGGCAGCTGTTGTTAGCGATAATATCTGGAATACACCGAATTTTCATGGTACAATGGAATTATTAGCTGACAATAAAGTTAGTTTCATTGCTGCAAACAGCCGTGTGGATAGTGTAAATGCCAATGCTGATGCATGGTATACAGATCCCCTTACAACATCTATTGATATTAAAAGAACAGCACGCATAGCTGACAGATATCAACTAATGCAAAATTACCCAAATCCTTTTAACCCTTCTACTAAGATAGAATACAGTTTATTAAAAGGTGAAGTTGTTACATTAGCTGTTTATGATGTTAATGGCAGACTTGTTAATGAACTGGTTAGTAACCAGTATCAAAACGCAGGTACTTACCAGCTTGTCTGGGATGGAACAACTGCTTTTGGTACAAAGGTAGTGAGTGGTGTTTATTTTTACCGACTAAGCTCACAATCATTTGTAGAGTCAAGAAAGATGATTCTTCTTAAGTAGTTTAACCTGATTTATTTTGTACTAAATCCATGGATAGAATTTCTCTGTCCATGGATTTTTTTTCTATCCAGAATAATTAAAGCTGTTTCACAATTCTTTTTGGTTATGATAGATATGGATTAAATATCATAACACCCGCAAAAATTTGTAAAGAATAATCGCTGCAAAAGAAATGGAGAAGAATGGATGGATACAACTAAGCATTTTGTTATTCGGGTCTCGCTTGTTGTAGCTCTTGGCGGCTTCTTAATGGGTTTTGATGCCTCGGTTATTTCCGGGGTTGTTAAATTTATCGAGTTGGAATTTGATCTGACAAAAATACAGCTTGGCTGGGCGGTGAGCTCCTTAACATTAACCGCAACTTTGGCTATGATGGTTGCCGGGCCGCTAAGCGATCGCTATGGCCGTAAACCTCTGTTAAAAATTGCAGCTATTCTTTATACCATTTCAGCAATCGCTTCTGCCTTTGCACCTTCCTTTTGGTTTTTGGTTATCGCACGAATGATTGGCGGTTTTGGTGTTGGTGCATCATTGATTCTGGCACCTATGTATATAGCTGAAATTTCACCGGCTGCTTTGCGCGGTCGAATGGTATCTTTTAATCAATTAAATATTGTCATCGGTATATCAGTAGCTTTTTTCACTAATTATTTAATACTCAAATTTGGTGCTTTGGATGCGGCCTGGGCTGAAACATTAAAATTTGCTGAGTATAATTGGCGCTGGATGCTGGGTCTGGAAACTCTGCCTGCTGTCGTTTATTTTTTTAGTTTGTTTTTCGTTCCGGAAAGCCCGCGCTGGCTGGTAATGCATGGCAGGGAAGAAGAAGGTTTAAGGGTGTTTAACAGAGCCAGTGGCAGTGATAAGGCGCAGAAAGCTGTTAAAGCCGTTCATGACAGTGTTGCAAAAGAAGCGAACAAAGAAAAAAGAAAAATAGCAGAATTGTTCAAACCTGCTATGCGTTTGGTGTTGACCATTGGAATTGTTGTGGCTGTTTTGCAGCAGATTACGGGTATAAACTCTGTATTTTTTTACGCACCGATGATTTTCGAGCAGTCCGGCATTGGCACAGACGCTTCCTTTTCACAAGCCATACTTGTTGGTCTGACCAACCTTGTGTTCACAATTTTGGCTATTGCCTTTATTGATCGTTTCGGCCGTAAACCTTTACTAAGTTTTGGGGTGGCAGGGATTGCCATTTGTATGTTCATTTTAGCTGCCGGTTTTTATTCTGCATCATACACCCTCAATGAGGAAGCACTGGCTTCATTACCCGAATCGATAAATAAAGAACAATTACTGGAAATTAAAGATCAGGTTTTTGAGAGCGATGTAGCTTTTAAAAATGCACTTATAACCCATTTGGGGTCTGAGATAGCTATTAAGTATGAGTCCGACCTGATAACTGCAGCGATCTCCATGAATCCCTTATTGATCCTGATTGGTATAATCGGATTTGTCGCTTCTTTTGCCATCTCCATAGGACCTGTAATGTGGGTACTTTTTTCTGAATTATTCCCTAATCGTTTACGAGGTCTGGCCATTTCATTTGTCGGGTTAATTAATTCAGCTGTTAGTTTTCTGGTACAGCTGGTTTTTCCCTGGGAACTGGCAAATATTGGCAGTGCCGGTACTTTCCTGATTTATGGCATTTTTGCAGCCGTTGGTTTTGTTTTTATATTAATGATTGTGCCCGAGACAAAGGGCAAAACTCTGGAAGAATTAGAAAATATCCTGGTCCGTTCAGATTAATAATAGCTTATTAAAGCAGTTATAAAATATCTCGTTGCCTGCTTCGGGAATTAATATAATGCCTGCATTTTGATAAGGTGAGGATTTTGTGAGAGACCTTTTCTGGCTTAAATACAGGTTGACGGGACTGTTAAAACACCAAATCCAAAACATCCACATTCTTCAAGTTCAAAGAAAAGGAACAAATTGACTTCTCAGCAACACTATAAAACGGACCCGCAAGATGTTGTTCCTTTTGGACAAAAGGTTGCCTTTGGATCAGGACATTTAGCGAATCAATTATTTCCTGCAGCGCTTGGTGTGTTCATGATTATCCTTGTTTTAGCTCTGAAAATGGACCCGCTTCTTGCTGGAATACTGGCTGCCTTACCTAGGCTACTGGATGCGCTTACAGATCCCATAATGGGATACATTTCCGATAATACACGATCGCGCTGGGGAAGAAGAAAACCATATATTTTTTTTGGCATCATAATTACAGGTGTCACCTTTATGGCTATGTGGCAACTTTATCCGGAAAACTCGCAGACCTATAACTTTTTTTTCTTTTTAATCTTATCAATGATTTTTTATATAGGATATACTATTTTCGCCACACCCCTTATTGGATTGGGTTATGAAATGAGCCCGGACTATAACGAACGGACCAGGTTGATGGCCGTTTCACAATGGATGGGGCAGATGGCCTGGATGATTGCCCCCTGGTTTTGGGTTATCGTCTACGATCCGGTATTTTATGATTCTGCGCCCGAGGGGGCTAGAAACCTATCGATTTGGGTGGGCGGCTTATGCATGATTCTGGGAATAATGCCTGCCATTTTTTGCAAAGAACTTGTCTTGCCGGATAGGGCGGTAATAGAAAAATTATCAATCAAAAATTTAGCCGCTAATACAAAAGAATTTATAAAAGCTATAAAACAAACTATCTCCTGTAAACCTTTTCTAAAATTATGTGGTGCAACATTTTTAATATTTAATGGTTTTCAGACTATAGCTCAATTTGCTTTCTTTATCATTATTTTTTACCTCTTTAACGGAGATACAATTGCTGCAGGACAGTGGCCGGCCTGGTTTGGAACAATTAGTGCGCTTGCCACGGCATTTCTTGTGATTCCAATAATAACCTATATTTCAACAAAAATTGGCAAGAAAAATGCCTTTATTGTAGCTACTTTAATTTCAATAGTGGGCTATATATTAAAATGGTGGGGTTTTGATCCTGCAAATCCCTGGCTTATGTTTTTGCCTATCCCTTTGTTATCATTTGGCATAGGAGGGTTGTTTACCTTAATGATGTCTATGACCGCCGATGTCTGCGATTTAGATGAGCTCAACAATGGAACCCGCCGTGAGGGTACTTTTGGGGCAGTCTATTGGTGGATGGTAAAATTGGGATACGCTCTGGCATTACTGACGAGTGGAGCTGTTCTTAGCTGGGTTGGTTTTGATAAAAACGCTACAGTACAAACAATTGAAACCCTAACCAATCTAAGAATTGCTGATATTGTTATACCTGTAATAGCAGCAGTTATAGCTATAGTAATTATGTGGAAATACGAGGTAACAGAGCAAAGAGCCTATGAAATTAGGGAGGAGCTGATCGCACTTAGGGGTAGGGTAAAACATCAAGGCCAAGCTTAAAAAGGGTTGTCCTTTACACAAAACATTTTAGCTAATGGATATTAAAACAAATGGATAAAATGAATACAAAATTATCATTCAAGGAAAAAGTTGGTTATGGGTTAGGCGATACGGCTTCTCATTTTGTTTGGGATATGGTGGGTTTCTGGATACTTATCTTTTATACGGATACATATGGCATTTCTGCCGCAGTCGCCGGGACAATTATGCTAATTGCCCGTGTATGGGATATGATAAGTGATCCTATTATGGGTATCATTGCAGACAGAACAAATACACGGTGGGGAAAATTTCGCCCCTATCTTTTATGGATGGCTTTACCCTACAGTATCCTGGCTGTATTAACCTTTACCACTCCTGATTTTGGACCAACCGGAAAAATAATCTATGCTGGTGTAACCTATATTATGTTAATGACTGTTTTTACAGCCATTAATTTACCTTACTCTTCATTGGGCGCTGTAATGACATCAGATTCTTATGAAAGAGCAGGCTTAAATTCATATCGCTTTATTTTTGCTTTTATTGGTCAGTTTATAGTTACCGGCTCAGCACTTACGCTTGCGCTTTATTTTGGACAAGGTGATAGTGCTAAAGGCTATCAGTATACCCTAATTCTTTTCGCGATTATCAGTTTTATCCTGTTTATGATCACCTTTAAAACAACTAAAGAACGGGTACAACCTCCAAAAGAGCAAAAACAAAACCTCAAACAGGATCTTGCCAATTTGTTTAAAAACAAACCCTGGGTAATTCTTTTCCTGGTTGGCATCATATCGTTTGTCATGTTTGCCATGCAAAACCTCTCCATTGCCTATTATTTTAAATATTATATAGGAGACGAAGAAAGTGTTCAATTATTCAATGTAATTGGAACCATTGCCCTTATTGCTGGGATTCCATTTTCAAAAACTTTGTCCAAACGATTTGGAAAAAGAAATGTATATTTGGCAAGTTCCCTTATTTCCGGTTCTTTTTTCATTTTACTCTATCTGCCCGCTGCCGATAATATTGTAGCAATTTATATTTTAAATATTCTTGCGAAGTTCACTTATGCTCCTGCAGTACCGCTGTTGTGGACAATGCTGGCTGATACAGCTGACTACTCTGAATGGAAAAATGGCAGAAGAGCAACCGGGCTTGTTTTCTCTGCGGCTACTTTTGCCCAAAAGGCGGGTTGGGGAATTGGCGGTGCTTTGGCAGGTTGGTTGCTGGCATTATACAAATTCACACCGAATGTAGAACAAACTGCAAGCGCGCTAACGGGTATTAAAATGATGATTTCTGTCTTCCCGGGAATTCTATATATGTCATGTGCAATACTGCTTTATTTCTATGCTATTGACCATAGCACATGTCTGGTTATGGAAAAAGAACTGCAATTGCGGCGCGAAAAAGATAATTAAAGAAAACAGGGATGGTCTACAGAATGTTTAAACCAACGGGGTATTTACACACTATTTGAAAATAGAGCGAAAGGGGGGATTCGAACCCCCGATAAACCCCTGCTCAAAAATCATTCTGAGCAACTTTCGCTTTGTAAAAAGTATTCGCCAAAGAAATGAAGATACTTAGAGAAAAATTTTTTTATGGTAAAAAATAGTACGGAATTTTTTTTTATGGATTAACAGTTAACCAAAAACTTTTTAGCTAAATTGATTTTTTAAAATTATTTGGGGCAATCTCCTGGAAGCCAATCTTTTTAAGATACTTTTTATGGGCTGCAATATGACTTACAGTATTTAATGTTTTATAGCCTTTTTTCTGAAAATGATTGGACTGCGCAAAGTAAACAAAACGGGCATTTTTCAAGTCGCGGTAATCCGGTGTAGCATAATCAACAAGAATGTTAATTGCATCATCAGACAATTCTTCATAAGCCAGGAGTCCAACCGGAATCAAATTTCTCAATATGAAAAAGCTTTTACTGATTCCTGGTAAGGCCTGATTGGCGTCGGGGAAGTATTTTTTAATATCCGTTCCATAATATTTAAAGAATTTTTTTACGAGCTCCGATTCACCATCTGCAACGGGAAGCAAAGTAAAATACTCTTTTTTCTTTTTTTCTTCCCAGATATAGTAGATATCAACAAGAGCGATAAAACTATTTAAAAAAAGTACCGGCATAGCATTCACCAGCAATCCGTATATGGCAAATATTGAAGCTCCAATAAGATTTATTCTTCTAAGGTAAAAAATATTTTTCATGGTTAATGATAACGCCACCAGAACGGAACCGGCATAACCAATGGCTTCAATGTAATTCATATATACTCTGTAATTATAATGCTGTAAACATAAATCATTAGCCGCAGGATTCAAAACCGCCTGAATGTCTTTTTGAAATTTTATTGAGAATATGTTTAAATTATATTTACTGTTTTAATTTTTTATACCCGTAAAAACTAGTGTTTTTATTGTTGACCGTTTTGTTCAGGAACAAATTACAGGAGGAATAGACCTCAAAAAAGACGTATGGTATATTCCTGCTGCGGGCTCCGATTTATAATTAGTATTTAGATCTTAGAGCGCCGATGTTATTGTGATAAATATTCAACTGCTGAGGTGGCAAGAAGTATTTTTGAATATCCGATTTGCTCTTTTTCAATATTTTATCTTTTGAGTTTAGAGAAATTTATAATTTGAAGTGGCAAAGATTTATTTTTCTTATTAATATACTAAGTCAAAATATATATATATAATGACTTATTATTGTTAAAACTGTAAAATTATGAATAAATCCTTCTTGATATCACTGTTTTTCCTATTCATTTCCATTGCCGAGGCTCAATTTGCTACTGTTGGTGCCGGGGTGCTGGTTAGTGATCTTCCCCTTCAACCGGTAGCCGAATTAAATGCCCAGACACCTCCTTTCTTTGAGTCCCGGGCATATTTGACGATGTCATGGACGGATGAAAGTGCGAAACCAACCTTTATTACAGCTCTTGAGCGTTCCGTTTTGCAAATAGATGATTCTTTTACCAGCAACGTTGGAGTAGGTTTGTTGTGGCTGGAATATAACAATTACAAACCATTCACAATGCTGGTAAGCTCAACTAATATTCCCTTATCCATACCAAAAACATCTGTCGTCATAATAGGGTCCGTATTGCCTTTTCAGGATTTTGAATGGTCCGCGGTCCTCAAGCTTGGCTTCGCTTTTTGGTTTAGGAGTTAGCGTATGATTTTTAATTGCACATTACTAAGGATAATACTGAATATGAAAGACCTGAATCATAAGGCAAAAAAAGGCGTTTTCAACTCTTTTATTGTAGTTTTTCTTATTTTATTAATGAATCACGAGCTTGTAGCTGGTGCGAATGGATCTGAATTTCCAGTTCATAGTTCCGGGAGTTTGGCTTTTGATGTGGATTTAATTCAGTCCGATGGACCGGGTGATAGTACTGCCATTGAAATTATCTATTCTGTATTTTTATCTAAGCAGGACTCAATCCAGTCTAAAGAACAGAATATAACCACTTTGTCTTTTAATCTTCAAATTCACAATAGATCCGGCCAGTTGTTAAGAAGTTTTAAGGAAAGTAAATCTGTTTCGCTGTACGATTCTTTAAATCAAAATAACCATTCGACCTTTATTGATATAAGAAAATTTAGTTTGCTCCCCGATACAGTGCTGTTTAGCATGAAAATTGAGGATTCAGTATCAGGGAAAAAAGGCCATGTATCCCAATCATTCAAGATTCGAAGATTCAAAAAGACTTTTACAATAAGTGATCTGTATTTTGTTTCCCATGTCCAGCGAGCTAAAAGTCCAAGCATTTTCGAAAAAGGCGGCGTAATGCTTGTGCCAAATCCTTCCAGGTTGTTCTTTGTTAGCGGAGATGCGCCTAAATTTTTTGTTTATTACGAGATCAATAATCTTACTCACAATAAAGGCAATCCCAGTTTTTACGAAGCTAATTCTATCGTGCGGGATATGGCAGGTAATGAAATATTCAAAATGCCCGGTAAACAAATAAAAGTGACTTCGCCAAATACTTCCAGAATAAATGTCATTCCAATTGGAGATTTTAGCAGTGGTGTATATCGTCTAAATATGCTGGTCACCGATTTAGAATCAGGTAAGAGAGCTGAAACGGGTAGTTTTTTTCAAATCGATCGCGGAGATACTAAGAAAACAGATGTCTTGCTCATGTCTGAAGAGCAAGAAAAGAAATATCTGGATCAAATTAAATATGTTGCATCAGACCTGGAGAAAGATATTTTTGCCCGCTTAAATCCTACTGGGAAACAAGAATTTTTACTTCGTTTTTGGAAATCAAAAGACAATACTCCTGCAACAGCTGAAAATGAATTCATGATTGAGCATTTTCGTCGATATGCCATTGCAGAAAATAAATTTAAAGGCGGTACATCTTCCGATATGGGGCGCGTTTATATTATGTATGGTTCACCTGTTGACATTGAGCGACAAGCTTCAATGACCAGCAGTGCGCAGGCTGTAGAAATATGGGCTTATGCGGTTGAGGGCAGAACGGATTTCGTCTTTGTAGACAGGGATGGGGATGGCAAGTTTGTGCTAGTACATTCAACACACAGGGATGAATTTTCTAATCCGGGCTGGCAAAATAATTTAAAGTAAGCAATCATGTTTAAATTTGATTTGAAAATGTTGTTTTACACTCTAAATTAGGACAAAAAGCTCTTGATTATTTGAGGCTTGGAAAAAACTTAGTATGGTTTAAGATCTAATTTTATAACAATGTTTTCCTCATTTTTAATTTTTGAAAATATTTTCGTACTGAAAAGTCCCGGATTTTATTTAGTAGGATTCTAATCTAGAATGAGACTTGAATAAGGAGGTAAAAATGAAAACTCAAGACCAACCCATTAAAGAAAAAGAATGGCAACATGGATTACTATTTCTAGCTGCCGGTTTTCTAATTTTTGAAACACTAAGCGGTCTTTCAATCTATCTTCTGCCGTTTAGCATAACAAACCAGATTATGGTTTACATTCATACATTTATCGGTATTTTATTTTTGATCCCGATAATCTGGTATCAGGTCAGACACTGGTTGCTTTACAGATCTGTCAAAATGAATCATTTTAAATTTACGGGGTATGTCGTAACTTTTTTTACCGTGTTACTTTCAATTTCGGGAATTATTTTAACATATCAGGCTCTATTTCTTTCAAGAATTGACTATTTATGGGATTTGATTCACATAATTACCACTTTTGGTTTTATCGCATTCGTAATTCCTCATGTCGTTATAATCCTACTTAGGGATTTTCGGGCACGAAAAAAAGAAACAATGGTGCCTGTTTTTTCAGCTCAAAAAAAATTGAGTTTAAATGCGTTTTTTGCAACAGTTTTCCTATTTGTTGTTGTAGGATTGTTGGTATATGCCTATGAACCAATAGAAATGAAAAACGAATTGCCCGAGGATTATAGCTATTTATATGGAGAAGACCGACCATTTGCCCCTAGTTTGGCAAATACCAATACGGGCGAGGCATTTGATCCCAGGTCCCTTAGCAACTCAAAAAGCTGCGGAACGTCAGGATGTCACGAGCAAATATACCAGGAATGGCAGGTAAGTGCTCACCGCTATTCAGCGATGGATGTTGCTTTTCAAGCAGTTCAAAAAGTCATGGCACAACAGAACGGTGCTGAATCCACACGTTATTGCGGTGGTTGCCACGATCCGATTTCCTTATTTTCGGGTGAAAAAAATATATTTACCGAAAATCTTACAAATCTTGCCGGGTACCAGGAAGGTGTTTCCTGCATTGCCTGTCATGCCATAAAAGAGACGGATGTCAAGGGAAATGCAAACTATGTCATTTCTCAACCACAACGCTATATGTTTGAATTATCAGATGATGAAACAGCAAAATTAATGAGTGACTTTCTGATCAGGGCATATCCTCAAAAACATGTTGAAAGTCTGCAGCATCGCATGTTTAAAAGTCCAGAATTTTGTGGCGCCTGTCATAAACAGTTTATTGATCAGGAGGTTAACCAGGTAGGGTGGGTTCAACTTCAAAATCAGTACGATAATTGGCGCAAAAGCCGTTGGAATCATCCGGGTGATCCGGAAAAGACAATTGAGTGCAGAGAGTGCCATATGCGTTTAATTGATTCGCAGGATCCCGCAAGTGGAGATGCAATGGATTACAATCGCTCTGCCGATGATAATAAACACCGTAGTCACCGTTTTCTGGCGGCAAATCAATTTATGCCAAAAGTACTGGATTTACCCGGAGCCGAGGAACATACTGAACTGACTGAAAAATGGCTCCAGGGAAAAATTGAAATTCCGGAAATAAAAGATAAATGGAAAGCCGGCCCGGCTGTACCAATAGAGCTGGTTACTCCGCAAAAAGTTAAACCCGGAGAGGAAGTTAATGTCACAGTAAATATTACCAACAATAAGGTAGGACACGATTTTCCCACCGGACCATTGGATATTATCCAGGCCTGGGTTGAGTTAACAGTTACAGATCAAAACGGGGTGGAAGTTTTTGTCTCCGGCTCCCGCGATGACCGACATTTTATTCAAAAAGGCTCATTTATCTTTAAAGCTGAGGCAGTGGATCAGTATGGAAATTTAATCGATAAGCATAATCTTTGGGAAATGGTCGGGGTAAGATTCAGACGAGCTATGTTTCCGGGGTTTTCTGATAAAGCGGAGTATGCATTTCCGTGTCCAACCAGCATGACCCTGGACAAAGGCAATGGGCCAAGCGCTGAGGAATATAAATTTAAAGCAGGGGATAATAATACCAAAGAATTACATGTTACAGCTAAATTAATGTATCGAAAAGTAGATCAATTCCTGCTTAACTTTCTATTGGGCGAAGAATCTGGTGTAACAGCACCCATTTCTGTTATATCTGAAGACTATAAAAGTATTCAAGTCTCTGGTAAAGAAGCCGGCTAACTCATGCTTGCACGTTTTTCCAGAAAACAACGTATTTTTATTTTTATTGGCGTTATGGGCATATTGTTTGTAACCATTACTTATATAATAATAGATTCGCGTCTTAATTCGCAAAAATCATATGTACCCGGTGAAAAAAGCGAGGGTTTAACAAAAGAGCTGTTCCGCTCTCTTCCCCAGGATTATCCCCGGCTAAATTTTAAAAATGCCACGCAAGAAGCGGGGATCAATTTTATGCATTTTCCCGGCACAAGAACAATGCAGTTGCCTGAAGATATGGGTTCCGGAGCGGCATGGGGTGATTATGACAATGATGGCTGGTTAGATCTTTATGTTGTAAATCATGCCGGGCCTTTAACAATGAACCCTGAAGAATTATTAAAGACACCTGCACATTGCGTTCTTTATCATAATAACCAAAACGGCACTTTTACTGATGTCAGTGTGCAGGCAGGTGTTGATTTTCGCGGTTTTGGTATGGCCGCGGCCTGGGGTGACTATAATAACGATAATCTGCCGGACTTATTTGTCTCTTCGTATGGAGAAAATATATTCTATCATAACAATGGTGATGGCTCTTTTTCAAATCGAACCAAACAAAGCGGACTGGGTGGACTGCAAGGATTTTGGGCCGGGGTATCCTGGGCAGATTATAACAATGACGGTTTTCTGGATATCTATGTTTGTGGTTATGTAAAATATGGCATTTCCGTAAATACAGGTGGTTCTATGCAATATGATGAAGAGGTACCTGCAAGTATTAATCCATCTTCTTTTCAGTCGGAACGCTGCCTGCTTTACAAAAATAGGGGCAATGGAACCTTTAAAGAAGTAGCAAAAGAAGCGGGTGTTGATAATCCCAAAGGGAAAAGCCTCTCCGCCGCCTGGTGCGATTTTGACGATGATGGCTGGCCGGATTTATATGTAGCTAACGATGTATCAGATAATGCCTTATATCATAACTTAGGAAACGGCAAATTTGCGGATGTTAGTCATTCAGCCCGTGTTGCTGACTATCGGGGGGCAATGGGGATTGCGACAGGTGACTGGGATAATGATCAGGATATGGATTTATTTGTTACCCATTGGATTGCTCAAGAGAACGCATTATACAGCAATCTTAAAAGTCAGATTGCGGCAATGAAGAATGAAAGCATCAATCCATTACAATTTATGGACGAGGCTGATCGTTATGGATTAGGACAGATTGCTCTGGACTATATTGGATTTGGCACTAGTTTTTTTGATTTTGATAATGATGGTGACCTTGATTTGTTCGTTGTCAATGGCAGCACATTTCAGAAAAAATCGCAGCCAACATTATTGATCCCCATGCCTGATCAGATTTTCTGGAACCGCAGTTCAGAGGACGGTTTTTATAATGTATCAGCTGTGAGTGACTCTGCTTTTAAATCTAACTATGTCGGTCGTGGTGGGGCATACGCAGACTATGACAATGATGGAGATCTGGATCTTTTCATTGTAAATAATCAAGGACCAGCAATCCTCTTTAAAAATGAAACCAGAAATTCTAATAACTGGTTTAAATGCACACTTCATGGAAGCAAAAGCAATTCATTAGCTATTGGTGCAAAACTGTCTTTGAAAGCCGGAGATGAGATCCAGATTCGCCAGGTTGGGTCTCAAAGTTCTTATTTGTCGCAAAATAGTTATATTCAACATTTTGGATTGGGTGAATCTAAGGCTATTGATTCTCTGCATATAGTTTGGCCAAGTGGTTATCAACAGATAAAAAAGGACATATCCGCTAATCAACATATTCATATTTATGAATATAAATAGTAGTGATTATTTAATTTTTAATACATGAAAAAAATATTCATTATAACCATATCCCTAATTTTTGCAGCATTTATTTTAATCACGTTTATAAAATACCAGCCTCAGAAAAACGCACTTGTTGAAGGTAACCAGCCCGAGACAGTTGACAAGGAAAAAATACGCTTATTTTGGAAAACTTACCGCAAGGCCAACGAGTTGCGCATCGCAGGTCAGCTTGATAGCGCTGCCAGTGGATACAAAAATGCATTGCTATATGATGAGAATCATGAGGATGCTCTTTATTATCTTGCTAATGTATACCTTGACCTGAATGAATTTGATAAAGCAGAAGAATACTGGAAAAAATTAATTAAAATAAATCCAGGAAACCTGCGTGGTTACTTTCAATTGGGTAACTTACACCTCAATTATGCTGAGGGAAATTATTTTGATGTAAATAAAGCCTCGGACTATTTCCAGCAGGCTCTTTTTATAAATAAAGAAGAATCCGGAACAATTTATCGGGTTGCTCAAATTGAACTCATTCGCGGAAATTATAGTAAGGCGCGTCAAATTTTTAGTGCACTAGCTGGATCAAATACAAGAAATCTGAAGGCGCTGTTCTTTACTTACTATATTGATTGGAAAGTCGGAAACCCTGATTGGGCCATTTCGCAAATGATGAATGCAATTCATTCAGTAAATAATCAGGATACCATTACAGGTTTTTCTGGAGAAGGAGATACAAAATTAGGTAAACCTCTATATAGTTCAACCAAAGCAAACCGAAAATCTTTATTTGATGATTATGTTCATGATCTTGCGGAATTAACGGAATCAGTAAATCCGTTATATTTTGAAGAGCGCTTTAAAAATCTTGATAAATACCTGATTAGACTGCGTAAAAAAATTAACGAGTAAAAAAACTCATTACAAGGAATCAGATTTAAATGGCAATTAAATTTTTCAAAATAAGCTTTACAAAATTTATTATAGCGATAATTATTTTATGTATGGTCTTTGCCTGCGAAAAACATGATAAAATCTCTGTTGATATGCTTACCGCCCGTTCGATGGGATTGGCATATCTTGAAGAAAACAAACTTGTTGAAGCCGAAGAGGTTTTTAAACAACTAATTGTAATGGCGCCAAATGAGCCTTTGGCTTACGCAAACCTGGGGCTGGTCTATACGCGCATGACAAATTATGATCAAGCTGAAATTTATTTCAAAAAGGCCCTTGAACTAGCAGCCCATGATCCACAAATTCAATTCAATTTTGCCGAAATACTGATATTAACTGACAGGGGAAAGGAGGCAATTGAACTTCTTGAGGAAACCCTGCGCTTTAATCCAAATCATATTAAAACGTTATATAAATTGGGAAATATTTATTCAAAATCCGGGGAAGATGCACTTAGGCAAAAAAGTGAAGAATATTTAACCAAAGTTGTTGAATTTCTGCCGTTAAATTTTACTGTACGACTTGATTTGATCGACTTGTTACTGCAACGTAATAACATAGATTTGGCAGCAAGTCATATGGAAACGCTTGTTAAAATTATGCCTGAATTTCCTGAGGAAGCTAATGTATTCTATAATAACAGTTTGCAGAATATGCTTAAAAATAATGTAAACGAAGCTCTGCAGGCCTTTAATATTTTCCGCAATATTTTAAAACCAACAGCACTTTTTCGGGCAGGACTCGATGAATTAGTTGGCATGAGCGGTCCATTAATAGGAACACCTGTGATCACTTTTTCGAAGGATTTAAATTTGTCCAGCCAATCCCCCCAGATCGTTTTAGATGCGATCAAATTCACGGATGCTACGGAATCAGCCGGATTAGATGCGCTACCAATTTTTGGAGCAGACTCCTCAATAAAAAATCCTTCATCTTACAGGCTGGCGATGGCCGACATCGATGGAAACGGAACGCAGGATCTTTATGCCTCAGTTTGGCAAGATAAAAAAAAGGTAAACAGACAATTTCTGCTCAGTAACAATTTTGGTAAATATATTGATATTAGCGCTGAATCAGGAATTAGCCATCCAGGACAAGACAAAGATGCAATTTTTGCAGACTATGATAACGACGGCTATCTGGACTTATTCCTTGTGAATAGTAAACAAAATTTACTTTATTATCATTTTGCACCTCAAAAATTTCGCAATATTGCGACGAACGCCGGTATCTCAGGCGACGGATCAGGGAAGGCGGCCTGTTTTGCTGATTTTGATCATGATGGTGATCTGGATCTTTATCTTGCAAATCAATCAAAAAATCAATTTTTCAGAAACAATCTTGACGGCACATTTAGCGAAACTTCCAAAAGAATGGCTGTTGATGGAGCAGATGCGACAAGCATTGACGCGGCTTTTGCTGATTTTGATGATGATGGGGATATTGATCTCTTTGTCCTTAATCAACACTCCTCAAATTTATTCTCCAATTTACGTCAGGGGCAGTTTGCAGACGTAACGGTAGAACGAGAACTTTCATCTGATAGCAGATCTACCTCACTGGCAACAGGAGACTACAATAATGATGGTTTAACAGATCTGTTTATAACAAATTCCGGCAAAAATGGTTATACACTTTTTACCAGTAAAAATGGATTAATCTACGAAAAGGATATACGCTCGGTTGAAATGCAAACACTACTCATGAATTATAATTGCTCGGATGCTCATTTTTTTGATTTTGATAATGATGGATTTCTTGACTTGGTGATTGCTGGTAAACCAAAACAAAAAAAGGAAGAACTACGTGGAATTTTATTATTTCATAATAACGGTAAAGGTGTTTTCAAAGATGTTTCAAAGCTATTACCTCCAATAGAAGCAGGGCATCAAATAGTTATTGCCGATTATAATGAAGATGGTGACCAGGATATTTTTGTGAGCAGCGAAGATAGTAAGGTGCATCTTTTGCGTAATGATGGTGGGAATGCCAATCGCTATCTAAAAGTGCAGCTTGTGGGATTAAGAACTGGAAGCGGAAAAAATAATTATTTTGGTATTGGCGCTAAATTAGAAGTAAAAGCAGGTGAGTTATACCAATCGCATATTGTTTCTGAACCCGTTTCTCATTTTGGACTTGGACAAAAATCCAAAGCAGATGTAGTAAGAGTACAATGGACGAATGGAGTACCCCAAAATCTATTCGAACCGGGAAGCGATCAGGCATTATTGGAAAAACAAATTCTAAAAGGAAGTTGCCCGTTTCTATATGCCTGGAACGGTGAAAAGTATGAATTTGTAACCGATGTACTCTGGCGTAGTGCTTTAGGAATGCCCCTGGGAATTATGAGTGGGGAGACCGCTTATGCTTTTTCAAATCCCACAGAGGATTATTTCAAGATTCCGGGTGAAATGCTAAAAGAAAGAGATGGAAGCTATTTACTTCAGCTTACCACGGAGCTCTGGGAAACTGCCTATTTTGATCAAGTGAAATTACTTGTTGTCGATCATCCAGATACGTCAGATATATTTTTGGATGAACGATTTACACCTCCACCCTTTCCACCATTAAATTTTTATCATGTTAGTCAAAAGAAATTTCCAACGTCAGTTAGCGATGATCAGGGAAATGATCTTGCCCGGATAACCAGGTATCAAGACAATGTTTATGTTTCTGCACTCAGCCCCGAAAAGTATCAGGGTGTTACCAAACTCCATGACCTGATAATTGACCTGGGCAACCTGTCAGGGCAAAAAACAGTTACTCTTTATCTTAATGGCTGGGTATTTCCAACAGATGCGAGCATCAACATTGCACTTTCGCAGTCATCTGATAAGCTGGTATATCAACCAAAGTTGCAGGTAAAAGACAATAAAGGTCATTGGCAGACTGTTATAGATAACATTAGTTTTCCTATGGGTAAAAACAAGTTTGTTGTTATTGATTTAACAGATAAATTTTTATCTGAAAACTACCAACTACGGATTCAAACCAGTATGCAAATTTATTGGGATTATATTTTTTACACGGTTGGAAAAGAAGAAATTCCATTTCAGGTGCATACATTGGAACCCCATACAGCAGATTTACATTATCGCGGTTTCTCGCGCATGTACAGGAAAGGCGGCCGCTACGGTCCTTTTTGGTTTGACTATGCTGATGTTTCAAAAGATCCAAAATGGCGCGATCTGGAAGGATACTATACACGTTATGGAGATGTTAGAGAATTACTGTTGCACGCTGACAGTAAATATATAATCACAAATGCGGGTGATGAAATAACGCTGGAGTTTGAATCAAAAGCTGTTCCAGACCTTCCCGCAGGCTGGTCAAGGGATTTTGTAATTTATACAAATGGCTGGTTGAAAGACGGTGATTTGAATACAGCCAAAGGCCAAACAGTAGAGCCGTTGCCATTTATTGGAATGTCAAAATACCCCTATGGATTTGATGAACATTATCCGGGCGATAATGATCACCAGGAATTTTTAAAAAACTATATAACAAGAGAGATTACGACTGAAAATTATAAAAAATTGCTGATTGAAAATTAATACAAATCAATCTTTAAATTCTTTAATAAAGTTAAAATAAGTCTTGACACAAACAAGGATAAACAATATGTTTAAGAAAGGAAAGGAAAGATGAACCTTTCAAATCGAAAGGTTTATTAATTCAATGCTCCAAGCGAAACGAAAGTCTCGCCCCTAAAAACATTTCCTTTTCATTTACCATTTCATTATACTAATCAAGCATATGCAATATCTAAAATTATTAGACCATTAACAGATAAAAAGATACTGTAAGTATTTGGAGGTTTAGGTATGAAAACAAAATCTTTAGCCCACAGCATGTTTATATCGGTCATTATTATTTTGGCAGGGTATCTGTCAAATAGTTGGGCGGCTTCAGGCAAGATAGTCGGTCAAATTATAGACCAGGCCACAAATGAGCCTTTAGCAGGTGCTAATATTGTTGTTGAAGGCACAAATATGGGCGCATCGACAGATACCGATGGATTTTTCGTCATCCTTAACTTGCCTCCTGGAAATTATAACGTAGTAGCATCGATGATCGGTTATGCATCCTTTCAATATGAGAACATTCTGGTCAGTAGTAACCGGACGACCACTCTTGAATTTGAACTGGGGGAGGAAGCTGTCTCCGGTGAGGTAATAGTAGTGCAAGGTGAGCGGCCGGTTGTGCAACTTGATATTTCCTCAAGTCAGAAAATTATTTCTGTGCAAGATATTCAGAGCAGACCTCTCGACAACCTTGAAGAAATTCTCAGTTCTGAAGCAGGCGTTAGTTTTACTGCCGGAGAAGATGGCCAGGGATTGCTGGTTCGCGGCGGTCAATTGAGTGAGACGGATATTGTAATTGACGGAATGTCCACACGTAACCTTAGGAATCAACAGGCTAGTACAACAATCGCCTTGTCATCTATTCAGGAAATTGAGTTGTTGACAGGTGGCTTTACAGCTGAATATGGTGATGTTCGCTCAGGTATGGTTAACATAAGAACAAAAGAAGGAAGTCCGGATAAATATTCTATGAGTTTTGATGGAAAGATAAGTCCAGCCAGGACGCAAGCATTTTGGTCCCAGCCCTTATGGCATTAATGGTCCATGGTGGAGAGTTTATGCCGGCCCGGACGCCATGACAGGTGTGACACAGGAGATGGTTGACAATGGCGAGTATCCTTTCACTTTTCCCGGATGGAATGCATGGAGCCGTGCCAACTTGGAAGACACTGATCCGAACAATGATTATACACCGCAGCAAGCGCTTGAAATATGGAAATGGCAGCATCGTAAAAGAGAGTATGCAAATAAACCTGATTATGTTGGTGACGTGACCATCAGCGGACCAGTTCCCTTTTTACCAATTACTTTCATGCTATCGCAGCGCCATGAGGATTTAGAGCTGGCCTATCCCATGAGTGTTAACAATTCTATCGCCAGTACAACATTGCTTAAACTTACACATCAAATATCTCCAACAATGAAAATCTCATTAAATAATAATTATATTTTAGTCAATGGTGTTTCTTCAGGACCATTTGACTTCAGTACAGGAATAGTAACGGGTTCGCGTGAAGGTACCAGTTATGCGCTGCAAAATGTTCAAAGTGGTGAAGATGGCGGTGGTAACTGGATGTGGTATGACGGTGCTTTTAGCCCTATAGAAACACAACAGTACAGCGGAAGCCTTGCACTTAATCATGTGCTTAACCCAACGACCTGCACATAGCCGTTCGGATGCACGACGGCGAGATCCTCGGAGTGAAACCAGTCGTCGGCGAACGCCTTCTCGGTGGCTTCGGGGTTCTTGTAGTAGCCCTTCATGACGGTGTTGCCACGGATCAGCAACTCACCCATTGCTTGGCCGTCGGCGGCCACGGGCGCGCCCGTTTCCGTGCCGACAACCCTGATCTCCTCGGTCATCGGGAACTCCACTCCTTGCCGGGCCTTGATGTCGGCTTGGGATTCGAAGGGGAGTGCGTCCCATTCGCTATGCCACGCGCACTGGACCACGTGACCGAAGGTTTCCGTGAGGCCGTAGACTTGCATGACGTCGAACCCCAGCGCCCGCGTCTTCTCGAGCACCGCGCTGGGTGGCGGTGCTCCCGCCGTCATCACTTTCACGGGCCAATCCA
>CAVRRG010000002.1:0-12543 GCA_963723365.1 Calditrichota bacterium
ATAAAATGGTAGTACTTTTATTTATTATGACCCTGGTTGTTTTTTTGGCCATTGATTTTTTTCTGCGCAAAGAAGACCGCACAATAAAGGAAGCGCAGGAAGGACAAAGATCTCCAATTTTCCTTAGTCCTGATAAAGCCCTGAAAATATTACCCCAAAACGATCAACGTCTGTTTCATGTCAGTCACTCCTGGATTCAGCAATATGATGCTGATAATTATTACGCGGGCTATGATAGCTTGATCCCCATCCTTTTTTCTAAGGACGTCAAAATCAGTAACCTGCCAAAAATTGGCTCACATCTATTACAGGGCGATAGAATCTGGGATATTGATTTTGGAAATCATTCTATTTCTCAACTGGCTCCGGTTTCGGGAAATGTAGTTGAAATTAATCCTGTATGCCGAATGAATATTTCCATGCCGTCTTCTCAGGTTGAAAAGTCCTGGATTTTGAAGATAAAAGCTGATTCAGTTGAAAATGAATTTAATAACCTGCTGAATTCTGACCACACAGCGCTGATGAATACTATTCTAAAAGATGAATTGTTGATTACAGCACAGGAAGCCAATTATCTCAATGATGGCGGGAAAATTGATCCCGAATTTATAAATGATTTATCGAAGGATGAATGGAGTAAAATTATTAAAAAGTTTTTTCCTTACATGGAAACATAATTAACCAAAAGGATGGAAAAAAATGGTCATCATACTGTTATTAATAACAACAATTTTCTTTGTGCTATTACACAAAAGAACTATCTGTTAAGCGGACAAAAAGTATTACTGATTGGAGAAAGGATTTAAGATGGATCGAAGAAACTTTTTGAAAACACTTGGAGTTGCCGGGGCAACAGCTCTGCCCGCGGCAAAGTTAAAAGCTGAAGATATATCTGATTCAAAAGAATTTATGGGGATTTTAGTAGATACTACACGTTGTGCCGGATGCCAGGCTTGCGAGGAGGCATGCGCGGTAGCAAATGGATTACCTGAACCAGATACAGATTCTGATCTTACAGGTAACAGAAAAACAACTACAACCCAATACTCAGCTCTTAACTATTACGATACAGATGTTGGTGAAGTATATGTAAAGAAACAGTGTATGCATTGCAACCAACCGGCTTGTGCCTCTGCCTGTTTAACAAAAGCGATGCACAAAACAGAACAGGGACCCGTTGTATGGACTGAAGATAAATGTATGGGATGCCGTTTTTGTATGTTATCCTGTCCCTTTGATATTCCCAAATTTGAATACAATAGTGCTGTTCCAAAAATCCAGAAATGTACGATGTGCTGGGATAGACTTCAGGCAGGTGAGCAACCGGCATGCGTTGAAGAGTGTCCTGAAGAAGCTATCATCTTTGGCAAAAGAAGTGACCTTCTCGATGAAGCAAAGACCCGCATTTACAACAATCCCGACGAATATGTTCATCATATTTACGGGGAACATGAAGCTGGTGGTACGGGATATCTATATCTTTCTGCCGTTCCATTTGAACAGTTGGGTTTTAGAACAGATCTTGGAACAACACCCTACCCGGAATACACAAAAGATTTCTTATACGCTGTCCCGGTAATTTTAACCTTATGGCCGCCAATGCTGCTTGCGCTGAATAAAGCAACAAAGAGGGATGATGAATCAATGGAAAGTGAGTCTTCAAATGAATAATACAACTTCTTATACAACATTTAAGATTGAATTTAAAAGATTTATCATATTTATTTTGAGTGAATTAAAACCAAAAGGTAAAATTTTAACTCCTTTTAACGTTATCGCCGCGCTTATTCTGCTGTTGGGAGCCGTTTTAATTGTAATCCGTTTTGCCTTTGGATTGGGAGCCGTTACCAACTTATCACAGGAATTCCCCTGGGGCATCTGGATCGGATTTGATGTGGTTACCGGAGTGGCCTTTGCAGGTGGCGCTTATGTTTTAACTTTTATGGTTTATATACTGCGTCTGGAGAAATATCATTCTATTGTTCGCATTACGGTGCTTAATGGATTTTTGGCATATGTTTTTTATGCGGGAGCCTTACTGTTAGACCTGGGCCGGCCCTGGAATGTTATCAACCCCGTTATTGGTAATTCATTTGGTGTGAGTTCGGTTATGTTCCTGGTAGCCTGGCACTTCATGCTGTATATGATTGCAGAATTTATCGAGTTTTCCCCGGCAATAGCTGAATGGCTGGGCTGGAAAAAGATTAGAAAAATCGTAGGATCGCTAACACTGGCCACAGTTATTTTTGGAATTACACTTTCCACCTTGCACCAATCAGGTTTAGGGGCATTGTTTCTTATGGCCAAAAGTAAAATCCACCCTTTATGGTACTCTGAATTTATTCCTATTTTGTTTTTTGTTTCCAGTATCTTTGCCGGATTATCTATGGTGATTTTTGAGGGGAGTATTAGCCGAAGAGTGTTCAGTAAACAGATGAATATGGAACATCATCTTTCACATAATAATATTGTACTTGGTCTATCCAAAGTGTGCGCCGGCGCTATGTACGCATATTTCTTTCTTGTAGTATTAGTATTTATACATGGACAAAACTGGAATTACCTGGGAACGGCCTGGGGAAACTGGTATTTACTTGAAGTTATTGGCTTTGTACTTACGCCTTGTATTCTGTTTACAATGGCTGTGAGAAATAAAAATATTGCTATTGCCAAATCAGCCTCAATTTTCACATTACTAGGCATTATTCTCAACCGTCTTAATGTATCAGTAATTGCCTTCAAGTGGTATGCTGAAGTTCATTATTACCCACATTGGATGGAGATTGCCATCACTGCTGCCGTTATAGTTGCAGAGATAGTAGTTCTGCGTTGGATTATACTGCGCATGCCTATATTAAGTGATCCTCCAGAATGGGCAAGTTCAGATGCGCTGAATGATGCAAGAACAAAACATTTATCAGTAGAAGGAGCTTAACAATGGATGAGTTTAGATATGTTGATATTTTTGCAACAAAAGGAATAGAGTATATTGCTGTTATCGCTTTTCTTTTGACGTTTGTTGTTTTCTGGAGGATTCTTAATAGATCCGGTGCAGAAAAAGAAAAAACACATGTACTCGAAAATGTAAAAACCACGCTGGTTGATTGGTTTTACCTGGCAAATAATTTCTTTTATCATCAGGGCCACAGCTGGGTTAAACGCGAGAATAAGAATTTTGTCACAATTGGAATGGATGATTTCGCTCAAAAACTGGTTGGACGTCCCGATAAAATTAAATTACCGGCAGCCGGCAAATTTATTATGCAGGGCGAGGCCGCCTGGAAATTGAATTTTGCAGACAAAACAATAACTATGTTATCTCCTGTTAATGGAAAGATTTTAGAAGTAAATGAGAAAATTTTTAACAGACCGGAACTGATTAATGAAGACCCTTATGACGAGGGCTGGCTTCTAAAAGTAAAACCTTCAAAGTTTAATGTCGATTGTAAAAATCTCCTCTCCGGTGAACTGGCCAAAGCATGGTTGCAAAATGGTGTGAACATCCTGAGCAACAAAATGACTGGAAACTATGGTGTTGTCTTTCAGGATGGAGGAATGATAAAAAGCGGTTTCGCCAAAGATTTATCTCCAGATAACTGGCATCAGCTAGCCCGCGAATTTTTTCAATCTGCAGATTTGAATTGACACTTCTAATCTATCCCCGTGAGGAAGAAACTCACGGGGATATCTTTCCTTAACATTGTAAATAACATTGAAAATATGTTACAACTTTGGCGTTTTATGTGTTAAATTACTACAAAACCATTGGTAGTAAAAATGCGACTAATCAGATTACTTAGTTTTAGAATTTTTATCCTTGTATTTATAATCCTTTCTGCCTTATCCATTTTTGTCTCTTACCTGCAGCTTAGTTCGCAATTGGAAAACTATGAGCAGATGGTAACAGATTGCGGCATGCGAACCAGTGAACTTATCCGCGCTTCAACCAGGCATTCCATGCTGTTGAACCAAAATGAAGCGACCTATAACATAATTCGAACCATAGCCAGGCAAGAAGCGATTGAGAAAATCCGTATTTATAATAAAGAGGGGACAATAATATTTTCGGCAGACGATAGTGAAATTAATACTACCGTCGATATGGAGCATGAGGCTTGCTATATGTGCCATGTTCAAAATACAATTATACATGAGCCATCAACACAAGAAAGAAGACGAATATTTACAGACAATAATGGAATGCGCCTTTTGGGATTTGTGACTGCCATAAAAAATGAGGAAAGTTGCTATACATCTTCCTGTCATTTCCATGATCAAGACGACACCATCCTTGGCACATTAGATGTAATTATTTCCTTAGAAGAAACCGATAAAAAGATAGAACAGCAAAAGTCTTCAATGATAACCGAAAGTATTGCGGTTACACTTTTTCTGGCCTTTGCTATTGGAATATTTATTTGGATTTTTGTTCATGTGCCGGTCAACAAACTGATTATTGGTACAAAAGAGATATCATCAGGAAATTTAGACTATAAAATAAATACCACTACAAATGATGAAATTGGCAGCCTTGGTCAATCTTTTAATAAAATGACCGGTGATTTGAATGCAGCAAAAAAAGAAATCACAGAATGGTCTGATGAGCTGGAAAACAGGGTAAACCAGAAAACAAAAGAATTAAAAAATACCCAGGAACGCATTCTGCAAATTGAAAAAATGGCTTCTTTAGGTCAACTTTCAGCAACTGTAGCACATGAATTAAACAATCCAATGGCGGGCATACTAACATACAGTAAGCTTATCCAGAAAAAAATTAATGCCGTGGACATGGAGCTGCAGAAAAAGGAATCTATATTAAAATCTTTAAAGATGATCGAGTCTGAAAGCGAACGTTCAGGTTCGATTGTAAAAAACCTGTTGCTGTTCTCGCGCAAGGAAAAAACAGAAATAAGACAGCACTCCATAAATGCAATAATAGAATCGTCGCTGCTTTTAATTACACACCATCTCAAGCTGAACAACATCGAGCTGCAAAAAAATTTACAATCCGATATTCCAAAAATCTTTGTAGATGAAAACCAGATCAAGCAGGCTTTGATTGCTATTTTTGTCAATGCTGTTGAAGCCATGGAGAATGTTGGAATTCTAAAAATTATGACTCATTATAAAAGTGCTGAAAGATCTGTTTATATTCATATACAGGATAATGGTAAAGGAATTTCGCTGGAGGATCAAAAGCGCATATTTGAGCCGTTTTTTACTACAAAGAATGCTGTTAAAGGAGTGGGCTTAGGACTTTCTGTGGTCTATGGAATTATAAGAAATCATAATGGATTAGTGCAAGTTGAATCAAAAATAAATGAAGGGACCACTTTTATTATTAAACTTCATGTTGATAAAAGGCAGGTTAAGAAAAATGAAGAATGATGATATTAATATACTCGTCGTTGATGATGAGGAAATTGTAAGAGAATCATTATTGGCATGGTTTGAAGAGGATGGCTATTGCGTTGATACAGCTGTTGATGCCGTATCTGCCTTAAATAAACTAAATAAGGTAAAATGGGATATATATTTTCTTGATATAAAAATGCCTGGTATGGATGGACTTGAACTGCAGCGTCGCATACGGGAAATAGATAATGAAGCAATTGTTATAATTATAACAGCCTATGCTGCGGTAGATACAGCTGTTCAGGCTTTAAAAGAGGGTGCTTTTGATTATATCACCAAACCCTTTGATCCGGAATCATTGACCAGGCTTGTAAACACCGCTGTTAAGCAAAGAAAACTTGCCATTGAAAATGTGCAGCTAAAAGGCAGCCTTGAATCTTTGACCACACCGCCAGAGATAATTGGTGTAAGCAATCATATTAAAGATCTGCAACATCAAATAAAAACAGTGGCTCCCTCCAACACAACCGTAATGATCCGCGGAGCAAGTGGTACCGGAAAAGAACTTGTAGCACGCTCCATTCATGCCCAAAGTGAGAGACGTTTTGCACCACTGGTTATTGTTAACTGCGGGGCTTTTGCCGAGTCACTATTAGAAAGCGAACTTTTTGGTCATGAAAAAGGTGCATTCACAGGAGCTCTCTATCGCCGTAAGGGCAAACTGGAAATAGCAGATGGTGGAACGCTCTTTTTGGATGAGATAGGTACAATCAAAGTAAAAACTCAAATAGATCTTTTACGGGCGATCGAAACTAAAGAAATAACCCGCCTTGGTAGCAATGAAATAATCAAATCGGATTTTAGAATAATTTGTGCTACAAATATTGATCTTGAAGAGATGGTTAAAACAGGTGCATTCCGTGAAGATTTATATTACCGTCTGCAGGTATATGCTATCAATATACAGCCTCTGAGATACAGGCCGGAAGATATTCCTGAACTTGTTAAACACTTCATCAGCAAATACCGTTTAAAAATGAACAAACCGGTTGAAGGCATCGAAGAGGAGGCAATGCAGTTATTATTGCAGCATCCTTGGAATGGCAATGTACGCGAATTGGAAAATGCTGTTGAACGTGCCATGGTCATAAGTCAAAGTAAAACACTGCATAAAATTGATTTTTTACTAAATGCTCAAATACCGATGACCAGTTTCCAAAGTCATTATTCTTTGCAAGAAGTTGAAAAACAACACATAATAAACGTATTGGAACAAAGCCACTGGAATATTACTGCTGCAGCTAAAACATTGGAAATTGACCGCGCTACCATTTATAAAAAATTAAAGAAATATAAAATCAGCCGGCCTGCAAATGGCTGAGATTACACTTATTCCATTGCATTTGCCCAATGAAACTCTTTTAACTTATGTACAAAATCAAGTCGCCCATCTTATAGAGGCTCCAGTCACCATTTCCAATATCACTGTTGATATAAAACAATTTTACCACCCGCAACGGGCTCAATACAACGCGGCTGAAATCCTGCAGCACATTGATAAACAACATTTGCTTATCCCAGCTGTGGTTTGCACAAGCATAGACTTATTTCTACCAATTTTTACTCATATATTTGGATTGGCCAAACTAAACGGAAGAACGGCAATTGTCTCTACTCATCGATTGGAGAATAGCTTCTATGGCTTAAAAGAGGATCCTGATCGTTTAGAACAGCGCTTGTTGAAGGAAGTAATTCACGAGCTTGGACATTTAAAAGGTCTAAGACATTGCCGGCAAGCGAGCTGCGTCATGTCAAGTTCGGTTAGTGCAGACGATCTGGATATAAAAAATAATTTTTACTGTCCATCCTGTTTAAAAATCATTTCTCATTCCGACTTATTAAAACATAAAAACACTAATTTTGGCGCTGAATAAGAGCCAGCAGCGAATAGTCTCTCATTAACTTTGAATATTCTGGAAAATTATTTATAAAACATTTTTATCATTATTTCCAGGATTGGTCGAAAATAAACCCCAATAAATTTCTTAGTACCAGCTCTGAGAGGCTGAATTTCGAACTATGTTGCACATAATGGATATAAAAAATGAATATTCCAATGCCTGAAAATGAACAAGAGAGACTTAATGCCCTACAAGGCTATCAGATTATGGATACCACTTCTGAGCAGCTGTTTGATGACATTGCCCTGCTTGCATCCTTCATTTGTGATACACCGATTGCTCTTATTACGTTGCTTGATGAAACCCGTCAGTGGTTTAAATCAACCGTAGGTCTAAATGTTTCTGAAACTCCAAGAGAAGATGCATTTTGCAGCTACGCCATTGTACAACCAGAAATGCTTATCGTGCGTGATGCCCTTAAGGATAAGCGATTTGCAAAAAATCCTCTCGTAACAGACGATCCTAAAATTAGGTTTTACGCCGGGTCACAATTGGTTACACCCGCTGGATTTGCACTTGGAACATTATGTGTAATTGACAGGAAACCACGTGCCCTGAGTTCTGAGCAATTAACAGCTTTAGAAGCATTATCCCGCCAGGTTATAACCCAGCTTGAATTGCGTCGTATCTCAAAAAATTTACATCAAAGCAACAAGACAAAAGAAGAGCTTATTACCAAGTTAGAAGAAACTATCAGTCAGGTTAAGACGCTGGAAGGAATAATTCCGATTTGTTCAAGCTGCAAAAATATACGTGATGATGAAGGGTTTTGGCAACAGGTTGAAGTCTATATCGGTAAACATTCGGATGCGGGTTTTACGCATGGAGTATGCCCTGACTGCATGAATGAATTATATCCGTGGTATAAACAAAAAGCAAAGAAAGAAAAAGATATAAAAAGAGGATTGCAAGCAAATAAATAACTAGACTCCATACTGTTGCGCTTTCCTGCATATTGTTTATCTATATTATACATATAAAATTTTAAAAAACGTCTAAACACAAAATTAAATAAAAAACAATTTTAAGTGTTTAGCAGTCTTTGACCGAAAATATAACAAATAGCTTTAAAAACGGCTTAAAGATAAATATATGGAGGATTGTTAATGGGCGACAGAGGCGGTAAAAAAGATAAAAACAAAAGTAAAAAACAGAAGCAAAATAAACAGCAAGAGCAGGACAAAAAGAAATTGGAAAAACAGCCAAAAAGAAATCCTTAACTACTGACCCGGTTCAAATATAAAAAACCTCAACTTCTGCTGAATTATTCCTTCTATTGATAACCAGTTAATAGCGTATTGTGTGTTATGAGAAATCGGTTGAAAGTAATTTCCTTAATTCTCTTTGTTTTTTCCCAAATACTTTTCTGGAGCTCATGCAGCGATCCAGCTATTCAAAATACTTTTGACTAAAAAGTGGCTCAAAGCTACTTTTCTAATAAGATAATTTCGATGATTAAATTAATATATCTTTGCTTATTAGTAATCAATATTTCCGCTGCTCAAGAATCAAAATTTCATTGGGGCAGTAAATATTATAAAGCCGTTGAATTAGCGGCTGCGGGAGATTTCATTTCTGCTAAAAAGCATTTCGAAACATATTCAAATCCATTTAAATCTGGATCATTAAATAATTTGGCAGAAGTTTTTGAAATTGTTTTAAATGATTTATTTGAACATAAAATAACTGAAGAGACTGCGCAAAATATTTTTAAAGGTTTAAATGAAAACTATAATCAGGAAGAGCAGTCACTGGTGTTTTCTTATCTGAACAAAGCTTCTGCTTTACAAGCGGATTATGATATTCCTTTCACCTTAAAAGGAATGCTGCACTTAGAAGAAAATACGTACGATAATGCGCTGGCTGAATTTTTAAAAGCTATTGAAATCAATCCTGAAAATTACCTGAACTGGTATTTTTTAGGCCACACGTATTCACTAAAGGAAGCCCATAATTTGGCAATTGAAGCTTTAAATGAGTCAATAAAAATCAACGAAAACTGTGCGCCTTGTTATATGGAAAGATTTAATAATTATCATAACTTAAACAAACTTGAAGCGGCTTTAAATGATTTTATTAACGCTGTAAAATTAGATAGCATGGTTGCCAAAAGGAAGTGGCTTAACTTAAAAGCTACAGAAAAATTAAATGATATTGGAAATAGATTTATGGCTTTAAAAAAGTACCAAAAATCGATAAGGAGTTACAGAGAATCTATATTGTATGATCCACGTTGGATAGAACCTTACCTAAACAGGGGAATTGTTTATCGCTTGTTAAACGATCATGAATCAGCATTACAGGATTTTAATAAAGTTATAGAACTGGCGCCTGAAAACCTAAGTGCATACTTCCAGCTTGCCCTTACATATATTGATCTGGATAATCCAAAAAAAGCTGAGATTAATTTGATACGGGTTATAAGCCATGACGCTAATAATGCGCAGGCCTATTTTGAGCTGGCAAAAATTTACTACCAACAAGAAGATATTGACAGGGCCATTTTATATTTTAATAAAACATTAGAAAATGACCCACAAAATATTTGGGTATTCTACTGGCTGGGGCATTGTTATGATACAAAAAAATCTTATAATGAGGCCCTCCATTGGTATGGAGAATTTATATATAATGCACCTGAAAAATATAACAAACACAAAACGAGCATTCAAAGGAGGATAAAAAGGCTGCAAAGATATAAATAAGGGGTATTCGTGAAGAAATAATAATGAAAAAAATAAAATTTTTGTTATCTTAAATTTTATCATTTTAAAGGAATCACAAAATATGAAAAACGATTTATTAAACCATCCTGCGCCTTGTTTAGGTATTTTTAAAAGAGTTGATATTCCATCGATAACCATTCCTTTTTTAACTGCAGTTCTGCTTTTAATAATTTTAACAGTTCCTGTTGTGGCGGATGATCCGCCGGAACTCAAAAGCCAGGTTGGCGGAACTGTTCAAAGTTTATTCAGTCTGGATCAAAATGACGATGCTACTAATATGGGTTTCGGATTGCGTCGTGTACGTTTTCGTTATTATGCCCAATTGGGCAAAGCAAGATTATTTGCCCAGGCTGAGCTTACATCGCCCAAGCTGATGGACGGTCGCATAGAATATCATTTTAATGATATGTTTAATATTAGGGCCGGACGTTTTGTCGGTGCAGGAGTTCGATCAGGCGCATTAACTTCACATACAGCGATTGATATTGTTGAACGCTCGTTTTCAGCGCTGCAATGGGCTTCTATGACAGTTGGTAGCGATTACCGCGACTACGGTGTGCAACTTGAAGGTAAAAGCGGTGATTTTACCGGCCGTCTTTTCTTACATAATGGCGATGGTGCTTATAACGCCAAAAATCTCGCTGGTTCTTCGACTGCTACTGATTTTTCAGCCCGGGCCATTGATGTTATGTTAATTTTTAAGCCGGCAAGCATTAGAGGCCTGGAGGCTGGAGGCCATTATGGTTTTGGTAAAAAAGATTCTGTTTCTGCTGAAATGCCTGATAGTGATAACGACTCATATTCAGCTTATGCCTATTATAATCCGGGGATTTTTCAGTTAAAAGCTGAAGTTATTAGTTTTACAAATAACGTTACAGATATGTCCACTATGGGATATTACGTTTTTGGTGGATATGATATTTCTGAAAATATTGAACTTTTGGGACGTTATGAAATCTATGATCCTAATACCGATGTTGATAGTGATGAATTGTCATTGATAACATTAGGCGCAGCATTGCGCGAGTTTGGAAATAATAATCACAGAGTTACCGCTGCTATCGTTTTATCGACAAATGATGCTACAAAAGTCGATGATACAATTTTTCAGCTGATATGGCAGTTTGTTTTTAAGACTAAATAACTTCTGTTTAATAATAAAACTTTCGTCTAGAATATTTTACAATAGAACAAGTCAGCAACCCTTAGTAAAATGCCGTCCTGATCCGGGACGGCTTATTTCTCTACAAAATAAGACATGGGACTCCTTTTTTACTAAATTTTTGTAAAATCTTTTTGTATATTAATGAATCGAATATTAACAATTAAAAAAGGATACATATGAAGTTTGGAATTTTTTCAATATATCTGGCATTGGCCGCTTCCATTTTCTCTGCATGGCATTATTTTAAACTGGGTCAGTTGGAAGAAAACAGAAAAATTAAAGATTCAATTATTGCAAGCCATAAACAACTTGCTGGAGCAGGCTTCTATCTAATGACTGCTTTAGTCACTATTGCCTCACTCTATTTATGGTACCTGATATTTAATCATCAATTCCAGGTAAGCTATGTTGCCCGATACACATCACGCGATTTAGGGATAGGCTATTTGTTTTCAACATTTTGGGCAGGACAGGAGGGTTCTTTTCTTTTTTGGACTTTAATGATTGCCATAATGGGGCTCATGTTTAAGAGAACGGCCGGCAGGTTAGAATCATATTCTATGCTCAGCGTGAATATTGTTCAAATAGCTTTTTTAATTTTGCTGGTTGTAGCCAGTCCTTTTGATCTGGGTCAATCAACACCTCCCGATGGAGCAGGTCTTAATCCTCTTTTGCAAAATCCCTGGATGGTAATTCATCCCCCGGTCTTGTTTTTGGGGTATGCTGCCATAACGATCCCTTTTGCTATTGCTATTGCGGCTTTACTAAAAGAGGATTATGAACATTGGGTAAAACTGGCTTTGCCCTGGTCGCTTTTTTCCTCAATAACCATTGGCGCTGGTATTATTCTTGGTGCATATTGGGCTTATAAGGTTTTAGGCTGGGGTGGATACTGGGGCTGGGATCCGGTTGAAAACTCTTCTCTGATTGCCTGGATTGTTGTATTAGCTTTTTTCCATGGACTATTGATAACACGTTTTCGCGGTGCTTTGCATAAAACAAATTTTGCCATGGCAATAAGCGCTTTTGTTCTTGTTTTATATGCAACATTTCTGACCCGTAGCGGTGTTTTAGCAGATTTCTCTGTTCATTCATTTCAGGACTTAGGAATTAATGGTTATTTAACACTGTATATATTTGCAGCAATGATTTCCGGAATTGTCTTAATTATTATGCGTAGTAAGAGTGTTCCTAATATTAAAATATCATTCGATGTTTTATCCAAAGAACAAATATTGGTATTTAGCGTTTTTGTACTTCTTTTTAGTGCATTTCTAACTTTAATCGGAACATCATCACCTTTAATAACGACATTGTTTGGCAGTCCTTCGCAAGT
>CAVRRG010000003.1:0-6978 GCA_963723365.1 Calditrichota bacterium
TATTGAAGATATTGAGAAAATTCTCGCTACGGTAAAAGGATATGTAGTAATTGCAAATCTAAACAGTACTAAACAGGCGGTCATTGGTGGTGAAACAAAAGCGGTGGAAGAAGCTGTTAAGGCTTTTCAAGATGCCGGTATAAATGCACAAATTATTCCAGTAAGCCATGCCTTTCATACAAAGATAATAGCCTCTGCCAGCAAACCAATGCTAAGAGTACTAAAAGAAATGGGCGTTCAAGCACCTCAAATTCCAACGATTTCCAATGTTACTGGAGATTTTTATCCGGAAGATAATCCAAAAATAAAAGAGCAAATTGTTGATTTATTATCAAAGCAAATTGCATCACCGGTGCAGTTTGTTAAAGGCCTAAACACTTTGTATGCGGCCGGAGCACGTATTTTTGTGGAAGTGGGCCCAAAACGGACTTTAAATGGTTTTGTTCAGGATGTCTTAGGTGACAAAGAAGATGTTTTGGCCTTATCAAGTAATCTACCCAAAAATGGTGATATCGCTAGTTTTAATCGCGCTTTATGCGGGTTGTTTGCCGCAGGCATTGGTACAGGAATTGATGAGATAGAAAAAGCAGAGCCCGCACACACTATTTCCCATTCACTCAAACAGACCTCCACTGCCGCGGCTTGCACAATTCTCAAAAGCAAGTCCGGAAATTCCAAAAGCAACCCACACTCCAACTCCGCTTAACATTAGCGGCGATCGCTACCAGCAGTTGGGACATCTTTTTGCAGATTTTCTGGACAAAGGCATGTCTATTTATAGCGGAAAACAGGCGACTCAACCTTTAGAGGATGTATGTATTACCGGCGCTGCTTTAGGTCTGCCGGGAACTGATAAAGTATTTGATGACCAAAACCTGGCCCGCATTTTGAATGGTGAACAGTTTATTAAACCTATCACAGAAAAATTAAGACAGGAAATTGCCGAGAAAAATATTACCCGTCTTGTTAAAACAGATGCAGGTGGACCGCGCTTTGAAACAATTAAGAACCTTGATGACGTCATTAAATTAGCAGGAAGAAGTAATCAAAAAGATATTGTAGAAGATTTTGGTTTCCCTGAAGATCGTATAGATGCTCTGGACCCGGTAACAGTTTTGGCCATAGGAGCTGGATTAGATGCCATGCGTGACGCCGGTATTCCGCTTCAGAGACAGTATAAAACAACCTCCAAGGGTACTCAATTACCTGATAGGTGGCTTATTCCCGAGAGTATGCGCAATGATACAGGTATTATATTTGCTTCAGCTTTTCCAGGATTTGACTCGTTCGCCGCTGAAATGAAACGCTTCTACAGCTATCAGCAAAAAGTAAAAACAATCGATGAACTAAAAAAATTGCGGCAAAGCCTCTTGAAATCAAACGGCAATTCTTCAACGGCTATAGAAGAAATAGATAATCATATTCAACTTCTGGAAGATGAAATTCATAAAGAGCCTTATAATTTTGACAGACGCTTTTTATTCAAAGTTCTTTCGATGGGACATTCTCAGTTCGCTGAGTATATTGGTGCTCGTGGACCAAATACCCAAATCAATTCTGCTTGTGCCAGCACAACACAGGCAATAGGAATAGCCAATGATTGGATACAGGCTGGTCGCTGCAAACGTGTCATTGTCATATCTGCAGATGATATTTCCACAGATAATTTGATGGGCTGGTTTGGAGCAGGATTTTTAGCAACAGGGGCGGCGGCAACTGATGAACTGGTAGAAAATGCAGCCATTCCTTTTGATAAAAGGCGCCATGGAATGATAATTGGCATGGGTTCTGCGGCACTTGTTGTTGAGAGCAAATCGTCTGCAGCGCTGCGTGGTATATTACCAATTGCCGATGTGCTTTCTACCATAACTGCAAACAGCGCTTTTCATGGAACACGTCTTGACGTTGACCATATTAAAAATGTCATGGAAGATCTTATTTCTCAAGCTGAGAATCGCTGGGGCATAGATCGTTACCAGCTGGCTCCGCAAACTGTTTTTATTTCGCACGAAACATATACTCCTGCACGCGGGGGAAGTGCCTCCGCGGAAATTAATGCCTTGCGCCATGTTTTTGGACCTACGGCAGATCAGATAGTAATTGCCAATACTAAAGGTCTAACCGGGCATGCTATGGCAACTGGAATAGAGGATGTTTTAGCAGTTAAAACAATAGAAACTGGCATAATCCCACCCATCGCAAATTTTAAAGAAATCGATCCCGAGCTAGGTGCATTAAACCTTTCTAAGGGCGGACATTATCCCGTGCATTATGCGCTGCGCCTGGGAGCTGGTTTTGGCTCACAAATAAGCCTGAGCTTGATTCGCTGGAATCCTGCCGCGGATGGTGAACACAGGTCTCCACAGGAGTTGGGATATACATACCGCATTACAGATCATAATATTTGGAATAACTGGATGTGCCAAACCAGCGGCTATCAGCAGCCTGAGCTGGAAGTGGTAAAGCGAACATTGAGGATAAAAGATCAGGGACCTGCCGCAATTTCTGTTACAAAAGAATCTGTGATTAAAGAAACTCCAGCCGTCGTAGAACATATTCCTCCTCAACAACAACCAGAAGTTACTGCAGTGGAGATTCCAAAAGTTGAACCTGAGATTAAAAAAGTACTTGATCCCGTGCAGCTAAAAGTAATGCAGCTTATTGCTGAAAAAACCGGTTATCCAACGGACATGCTGGACCTGGAACTTGATATGGAAGCAGATTTGGGAATTGATACCGTTAAACAAGCCGAGATGTTTGCAGCTATTCGCGGCGAATACAATATTGAACGCGACGATAATCTAAAGCTGCGCGATTTTCCAACCATCGGTCACACAGTCCAATTCGTTTACGATCATAGACCGGATTTAGAACCGGTTCAGCAAGAGCCGCAACCAAAAACTACAATGGCAGCGCCGAGTCAAATTGCTGATTCTGATGATGATGACGTTAAGAAACGCGTTCTGGAATTAATTGCTGAAAAGACCGGCTATCCAACAGACATGCTTGATATGGATCTTGATCTTGAAGCAGATTTGGGGATAGACACTGTTAAACAGGCCGAGATGTTTGCCTCTGTGCGCGGCGAATATAATATTGAACGTGATGATAACCTGCAGTTACGAGAATATAATACCTTGGCTTCCGTAGTTCAGTTTGTCTATGATAAACGGCCCGATTTGCAAAAACCCGAATCCAAAATTTTATCCACACAGCAGCAAGAATTTACTCCGTCAAAAACCGATATTGCTGACGTCCCTGAATCAGCAACTGAGAGCCCTGTGCAAGAAAGAGTTTTACAACTAATTGCTGAAAAGACTGGTTACCCAACGGATATGCTCGATCTGGATCTCGATCTTGAAGCAGATCTTGGGATAGATACCGTTAAACAGGCCGAGATGTTTGCCTCTGTGCGCGGTGAATATAATATTGAACGTGATGATAATGTTCAGCTAAGAGATTACAATACTTTAGCGTCGGTTATCCAGTTTGTTTATGACAAACGTCCTGATCTAAAATCAGAGCCTTTAGCAACAGAAGCACCAAAAGCAGAGCCCTCTCATTCCTCAAAAGAAACAAAAGACTCCGATGAAGTAACGGCAAAAGTGCTTGAGTTAATTTCGGAAAAGACCGGATATCCAAGTGACATGTTGGATCTGGATCTCGATCTTGAAGCAGATCTTGGGATAGATACAGTTAAACAGGCCGAGATGTTTGCCTCTGTGCGCGGTGAATATAATATTGAGCGCGATGAAAATGTTCAACTAAGAGATTACAATACTTTGGCGTCTGTCATTCAATTTGTATATGATAAACGTCCCGATCTTCAAAAAAGTGTTCCATTAGCAGAACCGCTTCCAACTCCTGTACAAAGTTCAGTTTCAACACATGTTTCGGAGCATGATGCAGTTACAGATAAAGTATTAGAGTTGATATCAGAAAAAACGGGCTATCCAAGCGATATGCTGGATCTCGATCTTGATCTGGAGGCTGATTTGGGAATCGACACCGTTAAGCAGGCGGAAATGTTTGCTTCTGTGCGTGGTGAATATAATATTGAACGTGATGATAACCTGCAACTTAGGGAATATAACACTTTAGCATCTGTTATCCAGTTTGTATATGACAAGCGTCCTGATTTAAAAGGCTCGCAAGATGATTCCTCTACTGAAAACATTCAAAAAGACCAAAAAGAGGATCTATCTGCTCCTGTAGCTTCGATGACAGGAAGCATAGAAGCAGCTAATCAAATTCCAAGAAGAATTCCAAAGCCTGTACTGCGTCCCGATTTGAATTTTTGTAAACCCACCACAATAAAACTTGATAAAGACAGTCGTGTTATTGTAATGCCCGACCAGGGTGGTGTAGCTAAGACTTTAATAACTAAACTTAAAAAACGAAAGGTTGAAGTCTTACTAATTAATGGGGCACCAACCCAGGCAGAACTTAACAAACAAATTGAAAAGTGGTTGGAAAAAGGGACAATAAATGGCGTGTATTGGCTTTCTGCGCTTGATAAAGAAAAAGATATCTCAAAGATGAAACTGGATGAATGGCGTCAGGCCACGCATATACGAGTAAAATTACTTTATTCAACAATGCGGTCCGTGTATACGCATATCGCTAATGCCGCAACTTTTTTGGTTAGCGCCACACGTCTGGGTGGGCAACATGGATATGACAACGAGGGTGCTTATGCCCCTCTTGGTGGTTCTGTTACCGGATTTACCAAGACCTTTAAACGCGAAAAACCGGAGTGTCTGGTCAAGGTTGTGGATTTTGAAAAAACGAAAAATCCGGAGCAAAACGCCGATTTATTAATTGCAGAAACTTTGAATGATAATGGCGCCGTTGAAATTGGATACAAAAATGATGCGCGCTGGACAATTACTCTACACGAACAGCAAGAAGCCAGCCCCGGCAATGGTATTAAGCTTGACAAGGACACCGTATTTTTGATAACCGGTGCTGCCGGCAGCATTGTATCGGCAATTACTTCTGATCTGGCACAGGCATCATCAGGAATTTTCTATTTACTGGATTTAGCTCCAAAACCTGACCCAACAAGTTCTGATTTGCGGCGCTTTGAAAGCGATAAAGAAAATCTTAAAAAAGATATTTTTCAACGATTAAAGGATAGTGGTAAAAAAGCCACACCTGTAATGGTTGAGAAAGAACTGAGTAAGCTGGAAAGAATGCATTCGGCATTAATGGGCATCCGGGCGGTTGAAAAAGCAGGTGGAAAAGCCATCTATCACAGTCTCAATTTATTGGATGGAAAAGCCATTGATAATGTTATTACTGAAATTAGAAAAAGCCATGGCAAAATTGATGTTCTCCTGCATGCCGGGGGCCTGGAAATAAGTAAATCACTGCCTGACAAAGAAGCCCAGGAATTTGATCTTGTATTCGATGTTAAAAGTGATGGCTGGTTTAATTTACTTTCATCTATTGCTGATCTTCCACTTGCTGCCGCAGTTGTTTTCAGTTCCATTGCCGGGCGTTTTGGAAATGCGGGTCAAACCGATTACAGTTCTGCTAATGACCTTTTGTGTAAAAGTATCTCTTCCTTTCGCTCAGTTAAAAAAGATACACGCGGAATAGCATTGGATTGGACAGCATGGGGTGGGATTGGGATGGCCGTACGCGGATCAATTCCCCAAATAATGAAGCAGGCTGGCATCGAAATGCTTCCTCCTGAAGCCGGTATCGCCATGATTCGCCGAGAGTTAACCAGTGGTGATAACCGGGGTGAATTTGTTGTGGCAAAAAGTCTGGGAGTTATGACTAAAGAGTTTGATAGTAATGGCGGTCTTGATCCTGCAAAACTGCCCGAAAGCAGTTCACTTATGATTGACAAAGTTGTTTCATTTGGGCTGTATTCCGGCCTGACCGTTCAGACAGAGTTAAATCCTAAAGAACAACCCTTCCTTTATGACCATCAAATAGGCGATACAGCCGTTCTACCGGGAGTGATGGGTATAGAAGCGATGTGTGAAGCAGCAAAATATCTTTATCCGGATTTGCAAATAGCAGCTATTAGAGAAGTTAACTTTCTTGCTCCATTTAAATTTTATAAAAATAATCCCCGCGTTGTGACCGTTAATGTTACTTTCACTAAAGAGAAAACAAAAATAATTGCCGAATGTAAACTAACTGGATCGAGAAAACTGCATGGACAAGACGAAGAGCAGGTAATGACACATTTCACGGCAAAAGTTACCATGCAGAAGAGCGCTCCTAAAGTCGCAAAAGGCACTGCACCGGCAAAGATTAGTGCAAAAAAAGTAGCATCAGAGGATATCTACAAATTGTATTTCCATGGTCCGGCATATCAGGTTCTTGATATATCCTGGCGCTCAGGAAAAAATGTTTTCGGATTACTCAATAAAAATCTTCCTGTAAATCATTTACCGGAAAAGAAAAATACAATCGCTTTACCTCGATTGGTTGAGCTTTGTTTTCAAACCGCCGGCATAATTGAGATGGGTGAAAATGCAAAAATGGGACTGCCCTCAAAAATAAAGACCCTGAATATTTATAAAACTGAAAACGGTAAAGAAGTTTTGACTGCAGTGGTTAAAGAATCAAAAAAAGATACCTTTGATGCACAAATTGTTGATAGTAGCGGAAACGTTTACCTGGAATTACAAGGGTATCAAACAATGCAGCTACCGGAAACCATAGATGAAAAGTTATTGAAACCGCTAACCGTAATTAAATAAAGAATTGAAGGGGGCAGTTAAGCCCCCTTTTTTATTACAATGCTAAATATCTATTGGCATATTTCTAATATTGTTGACGTTCCCGGCAATAATGACTGGCTTTCAAAAAGAGAAAAAAAAATTCTTGAGAGGCTTCGTTTTTTAAAACGACGTTACGAATGGAGATTAGGCCGTTGGACAGCAAAAAATGCTTTTCTGTTATTGAAAGATTCTGCTCTTAAAATCCCTCTATCAGAAATAGAAATTCTAACAA
>CAVRRG010000004.1:0-38839 GCA_963723365.1 Calditrichota bacterium
TTACGCAATCGCTAGGAGAAATACAATCCGTGTTGATATATTTCTCCGGGACCGCCGGGAATGGTAAAGACACCGGGTATGCTGATTGCAGCTACATTCTGATTTATATAACCACTGTTCCAGGCTACAGCAAAAGTGCCGCCCGTGCTCCAGAAAAGCCTCTCTACCCTGGCTTCAAAGCCAATATTATCAACTGTTTTGGGTGTAAATGGTCCGGAAGCAATTGGTTTTACATGGGTATAAAAAGGGGATGCTGTTAAATTCCAGTCTTCTGAACCTAAAAACGCTTCCCTGTTTTTTTCCTCAATTTCTACAGAGCGTTTTTCCTTGCTGAATAAGGGATGATTTTGCTTAACCTGCTCCAGGAAATCATTCAGCTTAATGGTTTGGGAAAAAGCGAAACCTGTAAAAATAATAAACAATAAAATCTTCATTCTTTACTCCTGCGATAATTTTGTTCTTTAAAACTAGATTGCAGCGGGAATTTCAAATGAAAGAAATATTACTCTACTTTAATTGTATTCTCTGTATCCTTTAAGATTTCAAATTTTGCGTCCTGCCAATCCGCCGGGCCAAAACTGCCACGTGCGTCATTTGAAAAGCCATATGCTTCATTAGGGATGCCAATAAAATTGGTATCTAGTTTTCTGTTGTCGTTGGCATCGTGGTATACTTTTACGCCGTATATTCCTTTTGGTAAATCATTAAAAGAAAGAACTACTTTTTTCTTTTCAATTTTAGGAATGGCGTTTTTAAAGGAGGTGCCCTCGGTTTGCCAACTCTCCCGGGAATTAATAAGCGCGACCATAGCACTACCCTTATCATTTTCAAAACCCGTAATGGTTATAGTAAGGTTGAATGTTGTGGCAGTTGAATCCTGGGCCAATAATGCAGGCAGGAATAAAGCACTGAATAACAATGCGTATAAGATCTTCATTTGTTCTCCTTATTGTAGCTTCATTAATTATTATGTTTTTATATTTCGATTACAACTTGAGCAGCAAAATTGCCGGTATTTTCTAAATCAAAAGATTGTGCTTTTTCAGGGCCATGATAGCGGTTTTCATTGACTTTTTAAGGCCAGTCAAAAATCATTCTTAGTTTTGTTTTTCCCTGTTATTATCAATCCAGTAAGCCCAAAAGACCATAAGCCACATTGTTAATCCGGCAAAACCAATAGCATCTGCAGAAGGAGGTGGTGGGCCTAATAAATTCATTATATAAACAAGAATTAAAAACAGTATTAATCCCCATGCACCCATAGAACCTTTTTTATTTTTGGCTTTTGTAATTTTCAAATATAAATAGGCTCCAAAAATAAAAATTGCGCCCTCAATTACAACCGTAAAAAAAACAGAATTCCATAAACCTAAACCAACTTTGAAGTCGTTCCAGAAGGTTAGAGGTAAATCAGGCCGGTGGGTTATAAAATCCAGAATCCAATGACTTAATACTAAAATTCCTAATATAAGTGCACTCTTGAAATTTTTATTTTTATAAAAATAAACCGCTCCAAATAAAATTGACCAGATTAAAACGGAAACAAATCCATGTGTAAAGGGATAATAAACAAAATCTAACGGGGTAAAGGCTGTATTACCAGGATCTATTTTAACCTGCTCGATGCCCAATAAAACGAATATTGGCCAAATGAGATCAATAAATTGTGAAGCAAGAAAAAATGTTCCTAATGATGGCTTAGTGTCAATCCTTTTACCTATTAAACCAGCTCCAAAGTGTCCTATAAACATATTACAACCCTCGTATATTCTGAAGCGCGAAGCCAAGAATACCTTAATCAGATTAATTTCAGACAAAAGTAGACAGGTAGAACAAAAATAGTTCTATTAATTAACGTCTAACTGTTTGTGTAAAAACCTAATAGAGCTGCTTTTTAGCAGCAGCAAAAACCTATTACTTGTCCTTATACTTAAAAGAGACTTTTACCTTTGCGCGGTATCCTTCGACTTTTCCGTCTTTAATTACCATATCCATATCAGATACTTCTGCAATACGTAAATCCTGTAATGATTCAGCTGCGCGCTTTACTGCTGCTGCTGCTGCTTTTTCCCAGGATTCGCTGCTTGTTCCAACCAGCTCTATTACTTTATAAACACTCTCAGCCATTTGATCCTCCATTGTTTTTATTAATTTACTAAATTAAAAATAAAATATTTTATTTAAGACGCTTATTTTGTTGAATTTAATATCCTTTTCAGTAACGCCTTGTCATCCGGCAACAGGCCTGAAGCAGGCAACCTTTTGGTTAGTTCCTTCCAAATGGGAGCTTTCTCAAAAACCTCTTTAAACAGAGGCAGCGATTCATCCACTCTGCCATCAGCTGCAAGAGTGGCTGCTGTCCAGTATAATATCTCAATATTCTCAGGATAAATTTTGTAGGCAGCGGCATATTCCTGCAGTGCCTCGGGGATTTTGTTTATAGCCATATATTCATCGCCCATATTCATATGGGCATAGGCGCGATTAATCGTTATTAATCTGTCCATTTCTTTTAGCGGCTCAGGATGGTCATCTACACGCAAATCCACAATACGTTGCACTGCCGGATGTCGACCATCTGATTTTATAGGAACTATCAAAATGGCCACCGACTGTTTTCCACGAATATCCCCGCCCTCACCCTGAGCCGCATGGAGCGCAGCATTTAAACGCTCTAATAAATCACCTTTGGTTTCTTCATAGGCCTGTGCCATGGCCGGCCAAACGCTTGCTTTTTCCATCATATTAGCCTGCACAGAATACGAATCGCCTTTTTGATGTCCGGCGGCAAAAATACATTTTTTCCCGGTATGAACAGCAACATTTCCATGAACATCAATCATGGCCACCTGCCGTACATGTGCTTCCGAATCAATGGCCAGTAAAGCATTCAAAGCCTGCTGCGCCGTTTTTCCGCTGCGCATCAGATCTAATCCCAGTGGCCCATAAGAAACATCAACAAAAGATTGCGTTGCAACAACGCCAACACCCGCTTCAGCCCAGCTGACAACAGCTCCGACCTGGAACCAATGCGATTGCACAGCCACACCCATTTCACCATTTGCTGAATCGTAGGCTACGATCGAATAGGTATTTACAGGACGGATTTGAAAAGCATGAAGATCCATAAAAAAAATAAAAAATATTAAAAGCAGGACAGAAGGTTTCATTAGTCCTCCATCGTTTTAGTCTTTTTTAGAGTAAAAGGTATTTTTAAGTATAAGCAATTAACACGAACAAATAAACAGAGCTCTTTTAGGTGCCGGATAGCCCTCAACCGTTTTCCTTTGATCAGCCGCATCAAGAAATTGTTCCAAAGATTCATAATCCATCCATTCCGTGACGCGTTGTTCTTCCGTTGCTGTATAATCCACATGACACAGGTTTATATTTTTAAATCCGCAGCGTTTAAGCCAGTTTTCTAAAGTAAGCACAGAAGGAATAAACCAGACATTGCGCATTTTGGCATAACGTCCCTTGGGAACAAGCACTTTACCATTTTCACCATCAATAACCAAAGTTTCTAAAATCACTTCGCCGTCCTTTGAAAGCAGGTCTTTCAGTTCTAATAAATGCTCCATGGGGGATTTGCGATGATACAAAACACCCATAGAAAATACAGTGTCAAACTTTAAAATATTATCAGGCAGTTCTTCTATAGCCAGGGGTAGTACCTGAATATTTTTATGCGGAAGATAGGCGTTGAAAATATTAAACTGCATCACATAATGTAGCAGGGGGTCTATCCCTAAAACACTATGGGCACCTGCTCCTATTTGCCGCCAGCAATGATAACCGTTTCCGCAACCGATATCCAGCACAGTCCGCCCTTTTAAAGTGCTGATTTCTTTTGCCAGTCTTTGCCATTTTAAATCCGATCGCCATTCGCAGTCAATCTCGATGCCAAATAATTTAAAGGGGCCTTTACGCCAGGGCATATACTCTTTTAAAGCAGTAATAAAATCTTCTCTCATTTGCCCTAATTGATTTGCAGTGCCAATTGTAACAACAGCGCTGTTTATATTGTATTCAAAATCACCTTTTCCTGGGGGAACAATAGAATGCATTACTTGCAATGCTTTTTTCCATTTAGAGTAATCGCCATGATAGGCGTGGGAGAAATATTGCGGCAGCTTTTTATTTATACCATGCAAAAATTTGCGGGTTTTGGAATCTTTGTAATGCTCAATAAAGGGTTCAATAGAGATCATAGTGATCAAATATCTTAGAGATCTGTGGGCTTAAGCTGTTTTTCAAATGTGTTTTTAATTATTGTCAAGGTTATATTCGCAATTAACAAAACGAAAAATAGTATATATTCCCAATAAACGCAAAGTGTTAGGTTGATGTTAGATAGTATATCAAACGGATTATATTCTGGCAACTGGCAAAATGTAGCCCAATATTATTTGAAACAATAAATATAGTAATATGGTTTTTATTTTTAATCTATTTCTCTTTTATTGATATGACGCATATACTTAAAAACAATAACCTTGAAATTCGTATTGACCTTCCCTTAGAAAATTATAATTTTTCGCGATTTGACTGGACCGGAAAAATTGTGGAAGTAAGATTTCAAAACCTTCCAATATCAACATTTGAAAAGATTGATGGCCAGGATGAAAATTATTTTGGAAAAGGATTTTATAATGAATTTGGAATTGATAGGGCATTAGGATTTGATGAGGCAGAGACAGGTGCCTGGTTTCATAAAATAGGTGTGGGCTTATTAAAAAAAGATGATACTCAATATCTATTTAGTAAAAATTATGAGATTAAACCAGCCGAATTTAAATTTATTTGTGAATCAAACAGAATTCTGCTTAACTGTAAATCAAAAGCGATAAATGGCTATTCCTATTTATTGACAAAAGAGATTGAATTAGATGAAAGTAGTTTTATAATTAAATATTATTTACAAAATAGCAGGTGAAAAAGATATAATCACAAATGAATACGTCCACAATTTTACAGCAATAAACAGAGATTTAATAGGTAAAAATTATATGTTAAAATTTCCATTTCAATTAAAACCTGAATTATTTGGAGATACCGTAAATCCTGAAAAAAAAGTTGATATAGGGCAAAAGGAAATCAAATTTAACGAAACACCCAAGGAGCAATTCTTTTTTAGTAACCTTACAGGAAATGAAAATGTTGCGGCAGAATGGGAATTAATAAACCTGGAAAATAAAATTGGGATTAGTGAAAGCGGGAGTTTTCATACCAATAAAGTGAATCTTTGGGGTTGGAAACATGTGATTAGTCCGGAGTTATTTTTTAATATTGATATTAAACCCGGCCAATCAACGGAGTGGTCCAGGAAATATAATGTTTATGAAGTAAAGTAAATTGAAAACCTTTGGTATCATTATGCAAACAGTGATACGTATAACTGAGAAATAACTTTAACAAGAGAGCTTATTATGAAGAAAAGTATTTTATTCTATTCCCTGCTCATCACAACTTTCCTGCTTTCCTATAGTTGTAAAAAGAAAACCGATTTGAAGGAAGGCGACTGGGAAGGCTGCGTTATAGGAATGTATCCGGAAAATGGCAATGAAACTTTGGCCCGGGCTGATCTGCATGAGATTGATGACTTTGAAGAAATCATTAACAATGAAGTTGGTTCCGTTGTATGGTTTCCAACCTGGGATGATGAATTTCCACTCAAATCGTGTCAGATGCTTCATGAGCGGGGTATTATTCCGCATCTTACCTGGGAACTTTTTTGGCCTTCAGCTGATCCCAACAATACACGCCAAACAGGTCCTGATGGATACGAAGGTTTTAATGATGTACTCAATGGAAAATATGATGAATATATCGATCGTTTTGCACAAGATGCAAAAACATTCAAGCAACGGGTACTGATACGTTTTTTACACGAATTCAACGGCAATTGGTATGTTTGGAGCGGCAACAAAAACGGGCAGGCCAATGGTGGACCAGAAAAAGTTGTAGCGGTTTGGAAATATGTTGTCGATCGCTTTAAGAAGATTGGGGCAGACAATGTAAAATGGTTGTGGGTACCGCATGGTCCTTCTACAGATTTATCAACAGAAGCATGGAATAATGTTTCAAATTATTGGCCCGGTGACGCGTATGTGGATTGGATTGGATTAGATGGCTATAATTTTTACCCAAAAGATCCCTGGGGAGGTGAACGCCCGCTGCGCGATTTCGATAATTGCTTCCGGGCTTTATATGACTCGTGTGCGAAACTTGGAGATCAACCCATGATGGTAGCCGAATTTGGAACAGGTGAATTTCAACACGATGGTTTTGATAAAGCGGCCTGGATTAGCGATGCATTTAACAAAATAAAAACAGAATATCCCAGGCTTAAAATTTTTACATGGTTTAACATTAATAAGGAGCTTGATTGGCGCGTAAATTCATCACCTGCTGCACTCGCAGCATTCAGAAAAGCAATGAACGATCCTTATTATATTGGCAGCCCTTATAAACAATAAGTTATGTATCCCTTGCTGTGTATAATTTATCGAAAAAGACTATTCGTATGTGCATTGTAATTGGCGCCCATCCATTAAGTCCTATGGGCAACCAGCGAAATGAAATTAAAACACTGAAACCATTTACAAATATTGTTAAAGCCGGCCTGTTTTAAGCGCTCAATATTCTGTTGTTCTGTTTCTGCAATAAGCACATTTTCCAAAGCAGTCCTTTTTTGGGCAATCTCCAGATCGCTGTAGCCATTGGCCTTTTTAAAAGCATGATGCCACTCCGTTTGTACTTTTTGAGTGGAGTCATCATCAAAACGGATTTTTTCCGATAGAATCAGAATGCCCCCTTCGTTCAAACCATTATAAATATTCTGTAATACCTTATCACGCAAATCAGGAGCCAGAAACTGCAGAGTGTAATTAAGAACCACTACACTGCTATTCTTTAAAATTACATCCTGGATATCGGCGCAAATAACTTCAACGGGGATAGTGGAATGATCCCGATTTAATACCTTGCGGCATTTATCCACCATGTCAGGTGAGTTATCGATAGCGTAAATATGTACATCCTTATCGAGATGTTTACACATAGCCAGGGTAGAGGCTCCCAGTGAACAACCCAGGTCGTAACAATTCGATTTATCGGTAGCATATTGAGCAGCCAGGACACCAATCATAGCAATGGCAGCAGTATAACCCGGTATAGAACGCTGAATCATATCCGGGAAGACATCCGCCACTTGCCGGTCAAAAGTAAACTTTACCAGAGGATCTTCTGGATTAGAATATATATTGTCTTTCATCTTTTTATATTGTTGATCCATTGCATTATGTGTTCTACCTGCTGATTAATAGTAAGATCGGAGGTATCCAGTTCAATAGCATCAGCGGCTTTTTTAAGAGGGCTGTCAGCGCGTGTTGTATCGGCATGATCGCGGCGCGTGATATCCTGTTTTATATCTGCAAGAGAAATATTGTGTTTTGCCTGATCGCCAAGCCGGCGCTTGGCACGTGCTTCAATGGTTGCCTGCATAAAAACCTTTAAATCGGCATCCGGCAACACAACTGTTCCAATATCGCGTCCGTCCATGACAACACCACCCTGCTCAGCGAGTTTGCGCTGCAGCTTAACCATAATTTTCCGCACACCGGAATTAGTGGCTATATGAGTCACATTCTGATCAATCTGCGGTGTTCGTATTTTACGGCTCACATCTTCATTATTAAGAAAGGTATGCTGTGAAGAATTTATAATTTTTAATTCGATGTTGCTTTTCGCGGCAGTCTCAACCACTTTCTCCCGGTCATTGAAATCGACACCTTTTTGAGTCACGGCCAATGTAACAGCCCTGTACATGGCTCCCGTATCGAAATAAATATATCCAAGTTTTTTAGCTAAAATTTTTGCGGTAGTGCTTTTCCCCGATGCCGCCGGGCCATCAATAGCAATTATTAATTTTTTTTCTTTCATGCTTATTCTTTAAGAGAATCTATTTCTTCCTGCGTTAAATAACGCCATTGTCCTGGTTTTAATCCGCGATAGCTCAAACCGGCAAATTCTACCCGGTCTAATTGCTCAACTGTGTAGGCGAATTTTTCAAACATGAGGCGAATTTGTCTTTTACGGCCCTCTTTCAATTCTATTTCCATATAACTGCAGTTATCGATAATGCGTAATTCTTTTATTTTGCAGGGCAGCGTTTTCTTGCCATCAATCTCAACACCATTTCTCAAGTTATGCAGATCGATAGGCTTTATTTTTTGATCAATGAGCACATGGTATACTTTGGTTTTTTTGAAGCTGGGATGCAGTAACTGGTTTGTAAGTTCACCATCATCGGTTAACAGCAGAACGCCCGTTGTATTATAATCCAACCTTCCCACCGGATAAATGCGCTTTTCACTTTCTACAAGTTCTACAACTGTTTGTCTTCTATGATCATCATCTGTGCTGGTAATTGTTTCCAGAGGTTTATTAAGCAGGATATAGGTTAAATCTTTCTTTAGAGATAATATTTTCTTTTCAAATTCTACTAAATCATTAACTTCATCTATGGTTCTGCCTAACTGAACAACTTTCTTACCATTAACTTTTACTTTGCCCTCAGCAATATAATCGTCGCATCTTCGGCGGGAAGCTACACCGCATTGAGCCATAAATTTGTTTAAACGCATCATATCAATTGACTAAAGTTTTAAGTGACTAAGGTTAAAAGTGTCTAAAGTTTTAAGTAACTAAAGTGTTAAGTGACTAAAGTTGTACTTTTCACTTTAGTTCACTTTAGTTCACTTTAGTTCATTTTAGTTCACTTTTAACTTTTAACTTCCTTACTATTGTCTTCATCATCTGAATTTTCTTCAATGTCATCCTCAATATCGGCCTGGATATCCTTAACGACAGGATTAGATGGCTGCTGCTCTTTTTCTTCCATGGAATTAAGACCCAATGTTTCGGCTTTCATCTGTTCTAAGGCAACCTGATCCAGGCTTTCCAAAAATTGAGAATCGCCTTTTAGCAGCTCGTCAATTTCTTTCAGTTTTGGAAGATGAGAAATATCATTTAACCCGAAATATTCCAAAAAAGAACTGGTTGTGCCATATAGCAGGGGACTGCCGGGAGCTTTTTCACGACCGGTCACCGTTATAAGGTTACGCTCCACAAGGGTTCGCACAACACCATCGGAATTTACACCACGAATTTTTTCTACTTCAACTTTTGTGATGGGCTGCTTATAGGCAATAATCGCCAGCGTTTCCAAACCTTTGCGGGTCAGTTTTTGCTGGGCGCGGGATTTATATAATTGGGCAATCCATGGTGCAAACTCTTCACGTGTAACAATTTGAAATCCACCGGCCAGTTCAATAATCTTATAGGGTGACTTTTGAGAATCGTATTTTTCATCTATTTCATTGATCAGCTTCTTAATTTTTGTTTCCGTTCCAACTTCAGGAATAATTTCTCTGATTTTTTTGGCAGATAGCGGTCCTTCCGAAGCAAACAATAGTGCTTCCACAACCTGGATATTATCTATTACCATGTGTTACCTTTTCTTATGTTTTAGCTTTGGCTTTTATGCGGATATCATCAAACATTTGCGATTGGCTAACTTCAATTAAACCGCTTTTTACGAGATCCAACAAAGCAATGAATGTAACAATAATTGCTATTTTTTCTTTAAGTATCTTCATTAAATCCTGGAAAAGAATCATCTGACTTGTCTGTAATTGATTTAAAATCATATCAGCCTGCTCCTCAACCGTAACTTTTACCATTGAAACTTCATGTACATGAATTTTGGGCATGTTATCCATGGCTTTTCTGAAAGCCATTACAAGATCGAACAGAGTTACTTTTGCCAGGTAATCATCATCAGAAATTTCTTCCGTCTTTACCTCATAGTTAAAATACTCACGACCATGAAGTCTGCTTCTGCTCTCTTCCAACCCCTCCATTTCCAATGCTGCTTCTTTATATTTCTTGTATTCAATCAGTCTTTCAACAAGTTCCTGGCGGGGATCTTCAATCTCATCATCAGATCCTGGTTGCGGCAAAAGATAGCGGGCTTTAATACTCATTAAAATCGCACACATCTCAATAAAATCTCCCGCTACATCCAGGTCAAGAATTTTCATTACTTCCAGATATTCAAGAAACTGTTTGGTAATTTTAAATATGGGAATATCATAAATATCCACTTCATTCTTGCGAATTAAAAAGAGCAGAAGATCGAAAGGACCTTCAAATATGTCTAGTTTTACTTTGTATAACATATTAGTTTAAGTGACTAAAGTTTTAAGTGACTAAAGTTTTAAGTGACTAAAGTTTTCTTATTTTGAATTAAAACCGATTTTTGTAAATAACGCTAACAATTCAGAACATTCTTGATAAATATTTTTTAATTCATTTGCAGAAATCCAATTCATTTCAGATATAATGGAGAGCCAATATTGCGTTTCACTAGCTTCGCTTTCACAAATTTTTATTTTATTCCTAAAATCAGCTTTACTTCTGGCCCTATTTGCTTCTCTATAATTTGCTCCAATAGAAGTACCTGCTTTTGTTAATTGATTTTTAATGACTTTTTGTTCTGTCTGTGATCCCAATTTGGTGGATACTTTTATTATGGATAAAGCAAATTCACGTGTCCGTTTTTCCAGTTTTTGAGCAAATTCTTTATTTTCCATAATTTTAGCTCACTTAACACGTTAATTTATTTTAGCCACCTATTCTTCCAAAACCAATAGCCTTCCTTAGTTGTTTAATATAAGGTACACTTACTTCACGGGCTTTTTTTGCACCTTCCTGCAGCACTTTTTCCACGTAAGCGGCATCTTCCATTAAATCATTATATTTTTCGCGGTATCCTGCAATTTCATTATTTATATATTCGAATAACTCCTGCTTTGACTCACCCCAGGCGATACCTTCTTCAAATTTTCTGCGCATGACAGATGATTCCTGGGAACCAGCGAAGGCCTGGTAAATCTGGAATACAGCCGATGTATCAGCATCTTTTGGTTCTCCCGGTTCAAGAGAGTTGGTAACAATTTTCATGATATGTTTTCTAAGCTGTTTTTCAGGCAGAAAAAGAGGAATTGTATTGTTATAACTTTTGCTCATTTTCCGACCATCCAGCCCTGTTAAGACAGAACTCTTATTATCCATAACGGGCTCGGGTAAAACAAGAAGGTCGCCATACAGATGGTTAAAGCGCTGAGCCATATCGCGGGCCATTTCGATATGCTGGATCTGATCTTTGCCAACCGGAACTTTGTTGGCTTTAAACATAAGAATATCTGCGGCCATTAAAATGGGATAGGAAAAAAGTCCCATCGAAACGCCTTCTTCCAGATCTTTCTTGCCTTTTTCCTGATTATCCTGAATTACTGCTTTATAGGCATGGGCCCTGTTAAGAAGTCCCTTGGCAGACATACAGGTAAGGATCCAGGTTAACTCCATTATTTCAGGAATATCCGATTGCCGGTAGAAAATAACCTTTTGCGGATCAAGACCACATGCCAGCCAGGTAGCGGCAATTTCAAATGTGGATTGCTTAAGCAAAACAGGATCCTGGTTTTTTATAAGCGCATGATAATCAGCGAGAAAAAGATAGCTGTCTGCATTTTTATTCTTACTGGCTTCAATAGCAGGCCGGATAGCACCAACATAATTTCCTAAATGAGGCGTGCCTGTAGTGGTAATCCCGGTGAGAACAACTTCCCTGGACATGCATTCCTTTCAATAAATTTTGGCAAGCGTGAAATTACAAAATAGTGCCCAACAGGACAATTAATTAATTGTCCGTAAAGTAGAAAAAAGTAGTTGATACGTATTACCTGCACAAAGTAAATTCCTGTTCATTTCAAAGGGGAAAAAATGAATATCAAAACTCTTAAACTGCAGATAGATGGCATGAACTGTGAGCACTGTATTGCTGCTGTTGAAAATAGTTTAAAAGAACTGGACGGTATCATTTCCGCAACAGCAAGCCTGCAAGATAACCAAGCGCTTGTAGAATATGAGCCTGATAAAGTGTCATCAATGCATATGATAGTTGCCACCACAAACGCCGGTTATCCCTCAACTATTGAGTAATTTTATGCTATGTGAAATGAGAAATTATGGCATTAGAGATTGAACGTAAGTTCCTGTTAAAAAACGACAACTGGAAAAAAAATGCCGTCGGATCAGCCATAAAACAAGGTTATTTTTCAACAGGGAAAAAAAGTACTGTCCGTGTGCGGGTGAGCGGCAAAAAAGGCTTTCTGACTATTAAGGGGCCCACTACTAAAGGTATACGCGCGGAATTTGAGTATGAGATCCCCCTAAAGGATGCCTATGAATTGCTTGTACTTTGTGATGGTCCGCTCATAGAAAAAACACGTTATGAAGTAAAGTATGATGGTCAGCTTTGGGAGATCGATATCTTTGAAGGTGAGAACAAAGGTCTTGTGTTGGCAGAAGTAGAACTACAAAGTGAAAATCAAAAAGTAAATATTCCAGAATGGATTGCTGAAGAGGTAACCGGGAATATGTCTTATAGTAATTCCAACCTGGTAAACAATCCCTTTTCCAAGTGGTAGCCTGCGATAAATTTTAAATCAATTATTTTTTGGGGTCTGTACTGTTTTTTTCTAAAAACTAGCAATCAACGAAATTATTTTTCTGTTTTTTTGTTTTATAAATATATCGTAAAAAAATTAAACGGAGGAGTTATGGCCAAATTCATGCTTGTTTATAAGGGTCCGGCATCAGACATGAGCGAAATATCTGAAGAACAGTCAAAAGCTATTATGGATGCCTGGGGAAAATGGATGGAAAATGTGGGAAGTGCATTATTAGACATTGGCGCACCAATGGCTAATGGTATTTCTTTAGTGGATAATGGATCCGAAGGAACAGCTGCCGAATTAAACGGTTATTCTATTGTCGATGCTAACGATATGGCCGAAGCAAAATCTTTGGCAGATGGTCATCCTTTTTTAAGCGAAGGCAAGGGCAATTTCGCGATCGATATTTATGAACTAATGCCCGTCCCAATGTAAGCAAAACCAATATATTGGTTAATTCATAAACAGATAGTCGTTCCAGGTATTATGAGAACTTCCAGCCAGATGCTGCAGGTAAAATAAATGTGAGGGTCTTCTGGGTTGGCTGATAAGTTTCATGCCTGCTTTGTCAGGCGTTCTGTCGCCCTTTTTGTTGTTGCAGCGCATGCAGGCAGACACCAGATTTTCCCAGGTATCCTGTCCGCCGTTACTTTTTGGTATGATATGATCAACAGTCATCGGTTGATGGTTTTTGCCGCAATACTGGCAAATATTTTTATCGCGCTTAATGATATTTCTTCTGCTTAAAGATACTTTTTGAAATGGTTTACGGATATAGCGGTTAAGGCGAATAACACTGGGATAAGGAATTTGCAGTGAGACAGCATGAATATAATCATCGTAGCTTTCCACCATGTGTGCCTTTTCTAAGAACATTAACACAACGGCTTTCTTTGCAGAACAAATCGCTATCGGTTCGTAATTCTGATTAAGAATTAAAACACTTTGACTGAGCATTGCTTTTTCTGTTAATAATTTTTATAAAAATGATTTAACTGCCACAAAATCCCTGATTAAAGTTTCGTCATACAAGTTGTTATCTTTTTCCAGGCTATTAAATTTAACTAACCCACGGGCATGGATAATTTTATTATCATCAAGTTTTAGCGCCACATGTGTAATCCTGTTTCCATCTTCAGCAAAAAAAAGTAAATCGCCTGCCAGCCCATCGTTTATATTTTCTCCAACAAATGCGGCATCTTCAAATTGCATTGGCGAATCACGTCTAATATTTATGCCTGCTAATTTATGAAGCAGCTGTATATATCCCGAACAATCCAATCCCCGTGCCGTTTTTCCACCCCAAAAATATGGGATACCCAGATATTTTCGGGCCATGGATGTAATAACTTCACGCGTGTTGCCGGAATCATTTTGAAATACTATTTTTTCAACAAAACCGTGTTGTCCATCCGGGACGCTTGTCTGGCACCACTTTTCGCCATCCTTCAAAACAGGTAAATAACTTCCTGCCGTTGCCCTTCTTATAATATCTGACGAACTGTTAGCGTTTTGATACACATTTGTTAAAACTTCGCTGACTATTTTTAATGCAGGCTGCAGTTCACATTGGATAATTTGATTATTACTTATCCAGCCTTGATAACCGTCTTCACAAATAACTTTTGAAAATTGCGGACCTGCTGTAATAACTTTTAATTCTTCCCATAAAACAGCCTGGCTTGCTATCGGGCTTCTGTATTTTTCTTCTTCATAGATGTTAGCGCAGTCAACATTTACATAAACAGCAGACATTACATCTCCCTTAAGACAGGGATAAATTTAAGGAGAATGCTCAATTTTGCAAGGAAAAATAGATAATATAGGACTAACTCTTTTACATTTATTTAGTTTATTCCTTTTAAAAAACAAAGAACTATTAGAAGCAAATGACCGGATAACAAGGATTAACAAAATAGATTTTTGGGATATTATTTTTTGATAGGCAATTGACGGACTTTTCTTTTTACTTCAACTTTCTCTTCACCAAAATTTAAAATGAGTCCAACATCTTTTCCCGTAGCAACTAAATAATTCACTAACTGGACTTCATGGGCCTTATTAATTTTTCGTACGGATTTTAATTCAACTATAATTTTGTCCTCAACTAAAATATCAGGCATAAATTCTCCAACTATTTGTTGATTATAGTAAACTGTTACAGGTATTTGCGAATCTACTTTAATTCCTTCCTTCGATAATTCAATCTTCATACATTTCTCATAAACAGATTCAAAAAAACCAAAGCCCATTTGATTGTAAACCCTATATGCACAACCAATAATTTTTTCTGATATATCTTTAAAATACATGCAAACCTAAAAATATAAATTAAAATATAGTTGATATCCCGATTATCCTGTGCATCCCGTCAAAAACACACAGAACTATTAGAACCAAATGACTGGATAACAAGGATTAACACAATAGATTTTTTAACATTATCAGGTTAATCCTGTGCATCCTGTCAAAAATAGATTGGGAAATATTGGCTCATTTTAACAGTAACATTTTCCTGGACTGTACAAATTGCTCAGAGGCAATGCGATAAATATAAAATCCGGAGGGAACGGCAAGACCATTTGTATCTGTTCCCTGCCAGTCAATACTATACTTCCCCTGTTCAGCATACACCCCGGTAAAGCGTAACCACTTTTTCTCCTAACATATTGAATATATTTAAGTTAACAAAGGTACCATCTTTGTTTTCAGGAACATCAAAACGGATGGTTGTCTTTGGATTAAAGGGATTTGGAAAATTCTGGAAAAGAGTGAAACCGGCAGGTTGATCGGGATTTTCAGTAATTAATGCTGCTGTTGGAGTAGCATAAATTGGTCCATGTTCCCGGCTCTGACCACTAAAACTTATGTCAACCAATTTATACCAGTATTGCTGATTATTAAAAACATTGTAGTCTGTAAAAAAATAATTATGGGCATTTGAAGAAGTGCCTGCTCCTTTTAGATTATCATTTGTGGTATGCGAATCTATTAATTCAAACCCCTTGTCCCGTGTATAGCTTCTGTATATTTCGAAACCCTGGTTATTCAGTTCAGAAGCGGTTTGCCAGCGTAGTTTAACCTGCCGGTCAGCGGGGATAGCTCTAAATAACACAAGTTCTACAGGAAGAGGTGTGTCACCCTCACTTATTAATATGTTATCGAGGGCAAATTCATCACGTGAACCTGATCCGGAAACATCACTACCACTCCAGCGCAGATAAATAGTATCATTATCGGCCAGGGTCAGGCTGTTCAGAGTTATACCTTTTGTGGTTGAAACCCAGACAGGGCCAGTATCTGCCTGTTGTACTGAAGTGAAATCTAATGCGCTGACATCGTTATATGAAATGTCGTCTTCAGAGTAAGAGAAATTAAAGGAATTTGCCCTTTCCTGATCATTGTACACATAAATATTATATTGCAGATTTAGCTCTGTTATAACTGAACCACTGTTATTGACAAGTCTTAGGGTGATTGCACCAGGAGTAAAGTCTGAGCCAATGGGTTGTATACCAAAAGCCGTGTCACCTGCAGCGATTTCAAAAGCATATAATCCACCTGTGCTTATACTGCCGGAATTTGCACCACGGGCAAAGTCATCCGTGGTATAAGTTCCACCAAAAACAGCATCAGCAAAAGAAAGACCTGTCACTCGCCAATGATCGGAATCCAATTGTCCGGCCGCTGGTGCTGGCGAAAAGCCGTTGCCTTTATAATTATTAAAAGTGATAGAAATTGGATTGCCGCTTGTGATAGAAACCTGGGCGGTTGAAAAATTGAATACTAAAAGAAATAGAAATATAATTATATTCTTCATAGGGGGTCCTCCTTTGGAGTAAAGAATAATTATAGTTTAAAGAAATACTGTAAATTATGAGGAATGGAATATAATAAAGCAGGCTATTCTTAGCAAGTTTGGTTTTTAAAAAGGCTAGCAGAACAAGCAATTGACTTTTTACCCGGGCAGGACTAAATTTTCAGACATTGCCAGAGTGGTGGAATTGGTAGACGCGCTGGATTCAAAATCCAGTAGGAGCAATCCTGTGTGGGTTCGAGTCCCACCTCTGGTACTTAAGCCTTTGTTAATGTTATCGTTAGCAGAGGCTTTTTTGTTTAAGAGTTACAGATATTGTAACACATTACATCTTTTTCCGCTGTTTCTATGATCTTCCTTATCATATCCGATTGGAGCAGGCTCTGCCTAGGGGTACCAATAACTGTCCAATTTTTTTTTTTTTTATTAATCTACACTCTTTTGTTTCCGATAATCTTCAAAAAGATTAATTTAAAGGAGGAGAAAAAATGCAACTATATAAAAACGTGTTTTGGCTTTCAACAGCGTCAGCTCTCGTTTTGGCAGTAATTTATTCTTCATTAATTATTCTTTCTGCTCTTCTATAGCTTTAAAAAACGCAGTTGTGAGAATAACCTGAAAAAGGCGATTTGAACACTATAGTAATGAAGATTAAAACATAAATAATGTTCTCTTTTTGTATTTAGATACATTATGATGGCAAAATTTTGTTTTGTGTCGAGTCCCACCTCTGGTCTATGAAGTTTATGAAAAGGGGACAGCAAAAAATGGCCACAGCCAAAAGATTCTCCTTTCTAACCCTGATTATATTAAGTATCCATTTAAATCTGTCACATGGTCAAACAAATGAAGCCGGCTTTTTACCTTATGCCAAAGAAACCATTGTTCACGATATAAAACACGGCTTTACTCTTGGACTAGCCATCATACAAGCCCCTGTGCATTTTGACGCTTCAGACTGGACAAACACATTTTTAATAGCTGCCAGCACATCTGTTCTGCTGGCCGCTGATCCACCCGTTAAAGAGTATCTCCAGTCGAATCGTTCCGGCATTAAAGACAGGCTTTTTAAATTTGACGGTTATTTTGATGGTGACTTTGCCGCCCCTGCCACAGCCGCCATTTATCTGGCAGGGTTTTTTTCCAGGGAGGAAAAAATAAGGCTCAGCGGTTTATATCTCATAGAAACCCTGTATATCTCTTCACGCATAACAGGATTTTTAAAATATGCCTTTGGCAGGCGCCGCCCATGGGCCGGAGATAATCATCTGGATTTTAAACTGTTTCGCGGTGGAAGAGCTAAATTCAGTTCCTTTCCCAGCGGTCACACCACCACCGCTGTGGCTTTTGGAAGTGTCATGGCCATGTCCTGGGACAATACGGCCTGGCAGGTCTTGTGGTACAGCAGCGCCGTTCTTGTCGGCGTGTCGCGCATGTACAATAACAACCACTGGTTAACGGATACTGTGTTTGCTGCAGCCGTTACCCATTGCGTGGCCCGCTATGTGGTAAATTTCAACAATGAAGCGGACGAGGAAAACCGCTCAAAGCGAAACTTTTCTCTTTATGCCGGGCCCGGCCACCTGGGTATAGCCTTTCATCTTTAAAGAGGAAAAAAATTGGCCTGACCAAAAGGATGACAATTTGAGCAAGAGGCTGACCAAAGTATCGAAAGCGGCCGTCAACAAAAATTGTTTTGCACAAGCAGATGTTTATATTTTGAATAAATCCCATAATTTTTTAACATAAGGAATGAAATATTAATACAGGAATAGGGATATGATTGCATCGACAGAAGAATTCGCCAGGATTTGGGAAAAAGAACCCAACGAATTAACGCAGTTGGACCATTTTATTTTCCTACTGATAAATGAAATGAGCTTGCAGCTGTATAAAGAATACTTTAGCCGTAAATCCATCTCCCAAAATTATTATCTTAACAGGCAGCAAATATCAGAATTAGCCGTGCAGCTGGCCGATGGTCTGCAGTTCTTTTATGAACAAATGTGTTTTGGCAGCGGCTGTTCTTTGGGCTGTCCGCATAAACTGGACACGCCTTTTTCTAAAAATGAAGATGAAGCCCGGCTTCATATTATTAACAACGAATTTGGTGGCAATGCTGAAGCCTGCACAAGCCGCCTCGATTGTTTAAAACACGATCTTATGAATTATGTTGTAAATGAAACTTTAACAGATTATTACACCCATTATATGAATATTGAAACAACTGAAAAAGAACCGATGCTTATAGATATGGGGAATTTCATTGTTGAAATTATTATTCGTTTTACAATTGAACAGGGACCTAAATTATTAGAAGAACCCTTTAAAAAAACGAATTCACTGTCCGCTTAGGCTAATTACATTTTCCAACTGCAATTGTCACTTTTTTTTCTTATTATAAGGAATTCTAACCCCAAGTCTTTCAGAACTTACTTTTTAACTATTAACACTAAACTGTTTTCAATTTTATTTTTTTAGATGTGACAATGCAGACAATAGAAAAATTAGAAAATGAAATCAGGATTCTCAAATCATCTCTTGAGGAACTTACGGTTTTAAATGATATTGCCATTACTTCCGGAAGTTCATTAAGCACAAAGGAAGTTCTTGAAACAATTGTTAAAAAATCTATCCAGGCTGTTAAAGCGGAACAGGGCTCGATTAAAATGGTTATGGAGGAAAAAAACCAGCCTTTGCAGACGCTCGTCCGGGAGGATGATTTTAGTATCGTTGGAAAATCATATAAAGTTGGTACACATATTATTGGCTGGGTGCTTAAAAATAAAACGGTACTGATAATAGATGATTTAGCGACAGATAGCCGTTTTACAGTTGCCGAGGAAGAAAAAAAAGAGATACGAACAGCACTTTGTGTGCCGATTAACTTTAAGGGGCAAATTATTGGTGTGCTGACAGTTATTAATAAAAAAACGCCTGAACCATTTAGTAAGAATGACGGCCGTTTGCTCTCTATTGTTGCTGCGCAGTCCGGTCAGATTATTCGAAATTCCCAGTTACAGGAAGAAGCCTTAGAAAAAACGCGCCTGCAGGAAGAATTAAATGTAGCCCGTAAAATACAGCTCAGTCTTATTCCTGACAAAGATCCAAAAATAGAAGGTCTGGATATCGCCAGTTTTTATATTCCGGCAGATAATGTTGGCGGTGATTACTTTGATTATTTTGATCTTGGAGATGAAAAAATTGCTGCTGTTATTGCTGATGTTTCGGGTCATGGTCCTCCCGCCGCTCTTATGATGACAATGATAAAAGGTGTTTTTCACAGTATCATGTCCCATTTTTCATCAACTGACCAGGCACTGGGTGAAATTAACAGGATCCTGAATAGGATTTTACCAAGTGAAATGTTTGTAACAATCCTGCTGTTAGAGATTGACTTAAAAAAGAAAGAAATGCATTTTTCAAATGCCGGGCATAACCCATTTTTTTTCTATGATACTAAAATGGGAAAAGTACAACTGATTGAAAAACCGGGATTTGCTATTAACCTTCTGCCGGATTCGACCTACTCACCCGAAAAAATAGATCTGCAGAAAAACGATCTGATTTTTGTCTATACCGATGGACTCACAGAAGCAGTAAATGACAAGTTCGAAATGTTTGGTACGGAAAGAATTGAAAAGATAATTAATAAAACAAAAGAGGAATCATCTTTAACAACGATTAATAATATTCGAAGCGAATTAACCTCTTTTGCGGACGCAGCAATTGCTGGAGATGATATAGCAATGATCACTATAAAAATAAACAAAGATTAAAAATAATATGAAACAAAAATTCAGAAGGGATATTAGTGCCCTGGAAAGTATTTTTAAGTTTATTGAGACATTTGCAGGCAAGCATAATCTTGATGAACAATTGGTTTTAACAATAAACCTGGCGGTGGAAGAACTTTTTACAAATGCGGTAAAATATAATCCTGATATACCAAATGATGTGATAATTGAATTTTTAAAATCAAAGGATATATTAACCATTTCTATTGTTGATTATACCGTTGAGCCTTTTGATTTAAACAAGGTTCCTGAATATGATATATCAGCCTCTTTGCAAGGCAGACCCATTGGAAAATTGGGAATTCATTTTATTAAAAATATGTTCGACAGTGTTGACCATGAATACAAAAACAACTTGAATAAAATTATATTAACAAAAAATCTGGGGATGCGGGATGCTTGAGATAAAACACTTGGGGAATAATGAAATTTTGCTATCCGGAAGGTTTGATGCCTCACAGGTAGAAACAGCGAATGCTGTTTTCAATGGAATAAATGAATCTTATATTGTGAATTTTAAAGATCTTGAATATATATCCAGCCTTGGTCTGGGTGTTCTTTTAAAAACACAAAAACGAATTAGCGAACAGGGAAACAAACTTACACTTACAAATATAAACGCCTATATCTCGCAAGTTTTTAAATACGCTGGCTTTAATATGATTTTTGAAATAGAGTAGCTTGTTTGTCGCAAAAATTTTAATAGAATCAACTATTTTTAGTTTTAATTGTAATTATATATGATTGACATCAATGATTCAGATCTAGTTAAAAAGTGTCTGGCTGGAAACAGTCAAGCCTTTGGAACTTTAATAGAAAAACATCAGAAAGCGCTTTTTAATGTAGTTTTCAGGATGACTAATAATTATGATAACAGCGAAGATATTGTTCAATCTGTTTTTATCAAGGCCTATAATAGTTTGACAAAATATAATCCTAAATATAAGTTTTTCAGCTGGATATACAGGATAGCGATAAATGAAACAATTAATTACCTAAAGAAAAATAAACAGATGGATCTGGTAACAGAGGTTCTCCCGGACAGTGAAAATCCGGAAAGTCTTTACCAGAAGAAAGAACTGGGAGTTCAAATACAAAAAACTCTAATGAAATTGGACCCAAAATATCGTGTGCTTATAGTTTTATGCCAATTACAAAGTTGTTCATACCAGGAGGTAAGCAAAATTTTGAAACTCGATGAAAAAAAAGTAAAATCAAGATTATTTACAGCAAGAAATCTGGTCAAAGATCTCTTAATAAAGGAGGGAATCCAGAAAAATGTCTGACGAAAAGTATATTGAATTAATAAATAAAAAAATTGATGGTCAGCTTACAACTGATGAAGAACAAATATTAAATTCGTATCTGGTTACACATCCAAATAGCGGAGACTATTCTAAAGATCTCAGGCGCGCAATGGAATTGCTGGAAAACCTGGATGAATTAAATCCTCCGCCTGCCTTGAAAAATAATATTATGAACGCTGTAGATCCTGCGTTATACTCCCGCAATAATACGTTAAAAAGGGAGAATTTCTCCTGGTCACTACTATTTCAACCCGCGCCGCGGATTAGTTTAGCGTTTGCCGCAGGTCTGCTTATAGGAATTTTTATGTTTTCGTTATATGATAATAATTACACTTTAGATAATAAAGATATCTATGGAACAATAGGATTAGCTAACAGGAATCATTATACTGTTTTAAATCAGATTCCTCTCAAAAACGCCCAGGCCACAGGTCTGTTAACCATTAAGAAATCCACTGCTAATTTAATCGCAGATATAAATTTACAAAATATGTTTGTTGGGGAATTAACGGTTGAATACGACCCTGCAAAATTTATTTTTAACGGTTATGAGAGTTTTGAGCAATCGAGTTCTCGTTTGGAAAACAGTATTGGAATATTAAAGCTGACAATCAGTGGAAGAAATCACTCACAATTAATGTTTAAAGAAATATCCGGTAGCAGCTCCTCTATAAAATTTGAATTAAAGACAGCACAAAAAGTTCTTGTCAGCAAAACAATAGAGTTAAGCAACCAATAAGTTGCTGTTACAAATTTAAATTGTGACCGTAATCAACTTTTAAGTTTTTAAATTGTAATTATTACATAGAGCGTCAAAAATAGTTTAAAAAAATGATAATCAATAATTAACCAAGGAGAGAAACAAATGGGGAATCAAACCAGTAAATGGAAAGTTCTTCTGATTTCAAGCGCTGTAGTTGTTGTAGCTTTTTTGATGTACACCATGTCTGATTATCCGCCACCAGCTGAAGAAGATCTAACGGGAACCATTGGCGGTGTGCAAAAAGCTGAAAAATATTCTGCTGATCAGATAAGCGATGCCGATGTTAAGCTGTCTGATAATGAATTGAATCAGTTACTGCAAAATAATGATATTCAGGATATTATAAATGACCAGGAAAGATTGGATGTTATGCGCAATCTTGATGCGAAAACTTTAAATGCTTTGCGCAGTATGGATGCTAAAGCAATGGATGCATTTCGTAACCTGGATGGCAAATCGCTTGACGCTTTGCGCAATTTAGATGCTAAATCTGTAGATGCTTTCCGTAATTTGGATGCTAAATCTGTAGATGCCCTTAGAAACATGGATGCCAAGTCAGTTGATGCCCTTAGAAACATGGACGCCAAGTCAGTTGATGCGCTTCGTAATTTGGATGCTAAAGCAACAGACGCTTTTCGCAACCTGAGTGCTAAGGAAATGGATGCGTTCAGAAATCAGGATGCCAAAACAGTAGATGCTTTAAGAAACCTTGATGCCAGGTCGCTGGATGTGTTGCGTAATTTAGATGGCAAAGCAGTAGATGCTTTTAGAAATATGGACGCCAAGGCTGTGGATGTCTTTCGTAATCTTGATGCCAAAGCAATGGATGCTCTTAGAAACACAGATGCTAAATCTGTAGATGCTTTGAGAAACATGGACGCTAAAGCAGTTGATGTATTCCGTAATACCGATGCCAGATCAATGGATGCACTGCGCAACATAGACGCTAAGTCTATGGATACTTTCCGTAATATAGATGCTAAAGCTATGGATGCTCTGCGCAATATTGATGCCAGATCAATCAGTGCTTTAAGAAGTATGGATGCCAAAGCCATTGACGCGATGCGTTCAAAAACGGAATAGGTAAATTTTAAAAATCCCCCGGATAATCATAATTCTCTGTATACTGCCATATGATTATTAAAGGAGGTGACCGCAAGGTCATCTCCTTGTCTTAATTTACAGCCACAGTTTTTAAAGGAACTATAATTGAAAATACGTGTGATTTGTATTGTTTTTTTCCTGCAGTCAATGCTCTTTGGACAAATACGCTATCTTGAAACCAAAAACATGTTTCTTATTTATCCCTCGCAAGCTCAGGAATATTTAGTTCCTTATACGGCTCAATGTTTTGAAAATGCCTTGCAATTTCATAGAAAATTATTTGCCTACCCTTCAAGCGAAAAAACAACAGTTTTTCTGCAGGACTTTTGGGATTACGGAAATGCCGGTGCTACTGCTATTCCTGACAACTATATACGAATAGGGATTGCTCCTCTTAATTATACCTTTGAGACCAGTCCGGCCAATGAACGCATAAACCATACCATGAATCACGAGTTGGTTCATGTAATTGCCAGTGATAAGGCCTCAGGGAGTGATAAGTTTTTCCGTAAATTATTTTTTGGAAAGGTATATGTGGCAGCCGATGACCCGCTTTCTATGTATTACAGTTATTTAACCAATCCCAGGAGATATGCACCGCGCTGGTATCATGAAGGTATAGCGGTTTTCCTGGAAACATGGATGGCCGGAGGTATCGGCAGAGCATTAGGAAGTTACGATGAAATGGTTTTCAGAACGATGGTCCGCGACAGCGTTTATATTTATGATGTCGTTGGACTGGAATCAGAAGGGACAACCGCTGATTTTCAAGTTGGGGTAAATTCATACCTGTATGGAACACGTTTCATGAGCTATCTTGCTTATCAATACAGTCCTGAAAAATTAACAGATTGGATATCCTCTACAAAAAACAGAAAAAACTATTTTGCTTCTGATTTTAAAAATACTTTTGGCTCAGCGCTGGATGAACAATGGTCGGCCTGGATTAAGTGGGAGAAAAATTTTCAGAAAGAAAACCTGGCTTCCTTAAGGCAATATCCCGCCACAAAATATCGCAAAATATCAAAGACTGCCTTAGGATCTGTTTCAAGGGCATATTTTGATAAAAAAAAGAATAAGATATATGCAGCCATTATGTATCCGGGTCAAACAGCGCATATAGCAGCCATTGATGTTAATAGTGGCTCTGTTAAGAAACTGGTTGATGTCCATGGTCCCGGATTATTCTATGTCACTTCCCTTGCTTACAACCCGGCAACTGAAACACTGTTTTATACTACCGATAATTCTTCCTGGAGAGATTTGTACTCTTTGGATTTAAAATCCCTAAAAACAACCAGGCTGATAAAAGACGTAAGAACAGGAGACCTGGCTTTTAACGCTCAGGACAATTCAATTTGGGGCGTGCGGCATTATAATGGCATATCAACGTTGGTCAGAATACCGTTTCCCTATAAAAAATGGCAGCAAATTTATTCTTTTCCCTACGGAAAAGATATTTATGATATTGATATTTCCCCGGACGGACAAACAATCAGCGCAGCGCTGGCAGAAATCAGCGGACGGCAATTACTTATTAAAATGGAAACCGCAAAACTTTTGGATGACCAAACTTCTTATGAAACAATTTTTGATTTTGAAAATAGTCTTCCGGCGAATTTTACTTTTTCTGATGATGGGAATTATCTATTTGGTTCTTCTTATTATTCAGGCGTGTCAAACATCTACCGTTATAATCTGGAAACAAAAAATATTGTCGCTTTGAGTAATAGTGAAACAGGCTTTTTTCGCCCCATCCCGCTATCTTCTGATTCGCTTATCGTGTTTCGTTATTCGGGGCAAGGCTTTACGCCCTTAATGATCGCCAATGATTCGGTTCAAAATGTGAGTGCAGTTAATTTTCTTGGCAATGAAATTGTAAAAAAACATCCCGTTGTTAAAAACTGGAATGCCGGTTCACCTGCTGCAATAAATATGGATTCAGTCACAGTTTCTTCTGGATTTTATGCACCACTCAGCAACATCGGTCTGAAGTCTATATATCCCATTATTGAAGGGTACAAGGATTTTGCCTCTCTGGGTTTACGTTTTGACTTTCTGGACCGCCTGGGTATTGTTGGGATTAAAACAAAAATATCTTATTCACCCCATAATTTACTTGAAGAGGATGAAAGACTTCACGCTTTATTAAATGTTCATTATTGGAATTGGGAAGCCCATGCCGCCTATAATAAAGCGGATTTTTATGATTTGTTCGGTCCAACAAAGACAAGCCGCAAAGGAAATGTATTAGGTCTTAAATATAAAGTATCGCTGTTAGATGAAAAACCGCAAGCTATAGACTTAACTGTAAATTTTAACAGCTATTCTAACCTGGACAGGTTGCCCTTTTTTCAAAATGTAAACACTTCTATTGATCGATTTCTAACATTTGGAGCAAATCTGGCCCATAGCAATCTGCAAAAAACACTGGGATCGATTGATTTTGAAAAAGGCTGGGATTATGAAATTGTTTCTTATAATTATTATGCAAACAAAGAACTCTTTCCGCACATCCTTTTTAACTTTAATTATGGTTATCTTTTGCCATTAAAGCATTCGTCGTTGTGGCTAAGATCTTCTTTTGGCGCATCACAGGGCAAACGCAGTATCGCCTTTTCTAATTTCTATTTCGGTGGTTTCGGTAACAATTGGATTGATCATCAGGATGTTCAGCGCTACCATGAATATTACAGTTTTCCGGGTGTCAAGTTGAACAGCATTCAGGGTCAAAATTTTGCTAAAATCACTACAGAATGGACGTTACCGCCGATCAGGTTCCGTCGTGCAGGAACGCCGGGAATGTATTTAAACTGGAGTAGAATTTCTCTTTTTTCATCGGGTATTATTTCCGATATTAATAACAGTACCTATCAAAACAAAGTGGCAAACCTGGGCCTGCAAGTGGACTTTAAAATGGTTATCTTCACGTATATGTCAGCTACGTTTTCTTTGGGCTACGCCACAGCACTAAAAGAAAACCTACCTATCAAAAAAGCAACTAATGAATTTATGATTTCGCTAAAGATCTTATGATAATTAGCTTAAATGTCCTGGTAAGTATTCTCCCTGTCTTCATTTTTCTGCTCATTTTAATTATTATAGATAGTTTTAAACTTATAAAACGCAACACGCTTTTAATAACCATTTTGAGTGGTGCACTTGTTGCTGTTCTCAGCATGTACACAAATATCTACCTGATCAGCAAACTTGACTGGGATGTTATTTACTATTCAAGGTATATCGCCCCGCTTATTGAAGAATCTCTGAAAGCAATATTCCCTATATATTTACTAAAAAGCCGCAAATTCGCCTTTATGGTGGACGGTGCTATTTACGGTTTTGCCATTGGCGCCGGATTCGCTTTTGTTGAGAATCTGGTTTATTTAAATTCCCTGCAAAGTCCCAACATATTATTGTGGATTATTCGCGGTTTTGGAACAGCAGTTATGCATGGCGGTTCGACAGCCATATTCGCGATTTTATCCAAAAATATCCTGGACCGCAAAGTTTCTGAAAAGTGGTATTATTTTCTTCCGGGTTTATTGTCTGCCATCCTTATCCACTCCTTTTTTAACCATTTTTTCTGGGGCCCTATTGTTACCACCCTGGCTCAGCTAATCATTTTACCCCTGCTCATTTACTTCATATTTATGCAAAGTGAAAAAGCGCTAAAGGAATGGCTGGAATTAGGTTTAGATGTAGATGTTTATTTTTTAGACAGTATTATTAATGGACAAATATCCGGTACTAAAATTGGCGACTACCTCGATTCCCTAGAAGGCAAATTCCCGGGAGAGGTTTTAGCAGACATGTTATGTTTATTAAGAATTAATTTTGAACTTTCCATCCGCGCAAAAGGAATATTACTGATGCGCGAAGCGGGATTTCCAGCAAAGTTAGACGATGAAGTAAAAGAAAAATTTGCTGAGCTTACATACCTGCAAAATGCCATTGGTAAAACAGGTCAGCTGGCTATGTCGCCGATTATTTTAAACACCGCACGCGATCTTTGGCAGTTATATTTTATTGATGAAAAACAGTAGTCTGCCTGTGAAAACACAGGCTGGTTTATTTATCAGCGTTGTTTATACAAAACGTAAGTTTAGTAGCCTGATTGTAATAAATTATGTTTGTTATATTTAACGAGGGCTTCAATAAAATAATAATCTCCGGCCGCAAAGGATTCATCCACTCCCCAACCTTTATGATAATTATATATAGTGTGTAATAAAATACCTTCCTCTAGTAGATCTTTTACTTGAAAAAAACAGATAATCCCGTATTAAGGAGCGCATTATTTGGTCAGCTGTCTTTATATATGCAGTGCTATCAGCTGCTTCAGATACGTGAGCCAACTCATACAAGCCACTGGCCAGGATCGCCGCGGCTGATGCATCGCGCAAAACATCGTCACCTGATAAATCAAGGTCCCAATAAGGTACATAATCCTGAGGCAAATGTTTGAGATAATAGTCGGCCATTTTTTGAGCGGTTTCCAGAAATGGCTTTTCATTTGTCTGCAAATAAACATTTGTAAATCCATACACGGCCCAGGCTTGCCCGCGCGCCCAGGTAGATGAGTCTGAAAAACCCTGGTGGGTGCGTTTTTTCAGAACTGTTCCTTCGAGCGGGTTGAACTCTACCACATGAAACGATGAATAATCCGGCCTCACAATTTCGTTTAAGGTCGTATAAGCATGTTTAAGCGCAGCATCATAATATTTCCTGTCGCCGCTTACTTCGGTGGCCCAAAATAACAACTCCAGATTCATCATGGTATCAATAATAATCCAGCCCGCTTGTTTTTCCGTCCCTAATTTGCCCCAGGCCCTGATAAAATTTCCATTTTTGTTAAATCTTTTATAAAGCATTTCTGCTGCCAACAAAGCGCTGTTTTTATATTTTTCCTTCTTAGTTCGATTGTAAGCCTGTACAGAGGTGGGAAGAAAAATAAAACCCATATCATGGGTATAATTGATGCCGGCGTACTTTATCAGACTGTCAGCATGCACAAAAGCCCTGTGCAGCAGATTTTCATCATGAGTTAAATCATACATTAAAAACAGCTCTCCACCAATAAAGCCGGAAAACCAATTGACATTTTTGCGGAATTTCCATTTGCCATCGATTGTGTAGTCTGGCCAGCGGCCATTAAATATATCATCTTTTTTGAGTAATTGGTTCTTTATTTGATCTAGGGAATATTGATCATTTTGAATTGGAGTACAAAAAGAAATGAATAGTAAACAAAAATAAAGGAATCTAATTTTCATATCATCTCCGCAATATTATCGATCGTAACTTTGCTATTTGTAAAGTGATAATTAATTCGTTTTAAGTCTTTTATGCAGTTGATATTCATATAATGACTTAACCGCAATATCCCTGCGATTCAATCCTTCAAAATAACAATTAATCGGATAGTTTATGCTTATGGGATAATTAGCATAAACACCAATCAATCTGGCGGAAGGACTATCGGTTACACCTTTAATCTTTATAGTATCCTGGTCCGAATTATCAAACAAAAAATTAAAGCGAATATTCCAGAAGGTTGAAAAAGCAGCGTGCGATGGCAGCCAGTATTTTGCGCCACCCATAGTTAATGGTTTAAATTGCGGATCAGCAATGTATAAGGTGCAGTTGTCAAACAGGTTTTGATAATTGAGACCACTATGTTGATCCAAAGAAGGTGATTGGGTGACTGTACAATTAGTATAAACACATGAACGTGATCCGGTATTAAAAGTCAAGGAATGCACAACCGGAGCTTGAATATAAAGATTCTTTGCCAGCAGGTTATAGCAGTCACCAAAATGGACAGCATAATGATATTTGCGTCCATATGTTTTTATATTTTCGAAAGTTATGTTTGAGCACATATCCGTTAGAATACCGCTATCGCCATTGCGGATACTTACATTTCTGACCCAGGAATGACTTGTATTTGTTAGGTAAATTGCATTAAAGCCATATTCTACATGATGCGCATTATATTCCTGATATAAAAATTCAAAGGCAATATTTTCAATCCCTACGTTTGAAATCTTTTTCCACTCACTGATTTCGGGGTACCATTCCTTGCGAAGATCATTTAACAATGGTTCTTTAATATATATTTTATTGCCTTCAATTTTAGTTATAAAAACTTCTTGCCTGGTGAGTGGAATATCCGGTGTTTCCCAGTGGCGGCTGCCAATTTTTACATCCTGATAATCATACAAGTAATCAATTAGAGATGACTCCTCCCCCTCTTTGTTGAAAACATTTATTTGAACAATTTCCCCGGTTTTTAAATTGCTTGCATCATTAACTGTGAAATAATGCTGGCTCCGTTTCCCTTCGATAACGGTTGCCAAAACATTACGCGGAACATTATATTTAGATAAATACTGTTTTGCCCGCCCACCCGGATAATTTGTCCAGATATAACCACCTGTCCAGGCATATAGAGAAAACGGCTCGTTTATTCCACGTTTTTTTTCAACCTGTCTTTTATTGTTAATCAATAGGTATTCTTTTAATTCATCCAGAATTTTTGGCGTTGCTAATTCATTCAATGCCAAGGGCATATACAAGACTGTCCCATTCTTTGAATTCATACCAGCACCACGAATAATTATATCGCTGCGCTCAATAAATAAAATGCTTTCGATAATGAACCTGCCGCGCGGAAAGTATAGAATAACCGGTCCCTTTGTCTTGTGTGCTTGCTCAAGAGCTGCCAGGACAGCCTTAGTGTCGTCTTTTTTGTCGTCGGCTATGGCTCCATAATGCGTTACATCAATTTGTTTACCTTGCCCATCAGGAATGGGTTCTTCACCCCATTTATAACCGGCATAGGAAAAATCGGGCAGGAAATACTTTGTTTCTGCATTAAGAATTTCAGGATACCATTCCTGAGCACCTAAAGATTGCAGAACTAAAACTATAGTAAAAAGAAAGCGAGTAACTATCATGAATATGTTCACCTAATTACATCCTTGGATTTTTTATTCCCGGCCATCGGCATTTGAACTTGTTATAGCCAGCAAATTTACTAATGGAATAAAGGGATCATAAGATGAACCCATTTCTCTTGAATCAATATTAATTTTACTTTTAAACAATTCGGAATATCGCTTATCAGGAATTTGTTTCCCGGCAAAATACCAAAATAGTGAAGCGCTGCTTTTTAAAGGTGTTATCTGCGCAAGTAACCATTGCTTGTGGCCCATTGTATAAGGGTAAACATACTCCAGCGCTTTACTAACACTCCCCTTGTTTGCATTTTCATAGATCCAAAGATCTAAGCCGCGATTTGAAAAATTTTGAAAAAGCAGCGCGTATGCATCCAGGTTAAAATATATATAACTCATAGATCTCGTTCGTTTTTCTTCATGCGGCATTGACCCATTGCTTTTTATTTGATTTAACACAACTTCTTTTTTTACATATTCATAGACCTGCTGGTACTCCACGGAATTGCCGACAAAATGAGAGATACCCGCCACCAATGTACACCACCATGTGGTATGGTTATTTCCCTGGTATTTCTCATCTAAACCATTTTTTGATGTTGTTAGCCAAACAAGAAATTCAGTAAACCAATCTTTAATGGCCCTCTTATGTTCCTCAGGCCATAATTCTGTTAGGTCAAGGATATAAAAAGCTTCCAATAATTTTGCAAAGCGGTGTGCATCGATTATGCCTATGCCCCGGCCAGGGCTTTTGTTGGGAATAGCCTGCGCATAATCCATGTTGGGGTTCATTCGCTTGTTTGGATCGATAAACCAAACATTTAAGATGTCCAGAGCATGCAAAATATATTGATGTTCATCAAATAGGTAGCCTGCTAAAATTAACGTAAACGAAGCCTGATGCATTTTCTGCAAAGACGATTTATGCCCCATAAACCTATCAGGGTTTCTTTCTCCATCATGACGAATATAAGGAGCATGCGGATTATCAGGATCGGGCCACCAATATGGACTTTCACTGTAATAATCATTGGGATTTTTACTGACAGATGGACTTTTAAATTCGGCGATACTCCAGGGTCCCATATTTAAAAAACTATCTGCACGTGCCTTTAAGGCACTTAAATGAGGCTTTGCTAATGGAGGCACACTTTTAAGATTTTTTTTAAGAGATTGAATTTCGTTTTTGGAGAAGTAAAGAAAAACATTATCTCCGGCAAAGTTTACTTTGGGAGATGAGAGAATAAAAATAATTGTTACTATCAGTAGTCTTTGTATCATTGTTAGTTCCTAATTTATCTTTATATAATCACCTTTAAAGTCTTGTGTTCGCGCTTCAATTATTGCCGGTTTTTTACTGTCAGGAATATACTCTATGGCGGCTTTACCACTGGCAAACTCAATAACATTACTTCCCGTAGGTGTTCCCATATATTTCATTAGCTGACCTGAACCATTTAAATCAAAGTAAACCCTTTTATTGTAGCCCGGAACAAGGTCTCCTTTTTTATCAATAACTTTAGCCTGAATCAGAACATTGCCGTTTTTCAGTTTTGAGGAGGTCAACTCAATACGCTCGCCATTTCCGGGTTTTTGCGTATGGTAATCGAGAGAAAGAGTATCTGATGTTATTACCTTCCCGTTTACATATCCAAAAGCAATAATTGTATTGAGTCCCGTGTTAAAGGAGACATTCCAGTTAAGACCACTGGCCGGAAACTTGGAAATATCACGCACTTTAGTACCTGCATCCTCCCCATTAAGTACTAGTTTAACCTTTTGACAATTACTGAATACACAAACTTCTTTCTTTTCATTTTCTTTACCATAGCGGTCTTTCCAGGTCTTTGATTCTATATAGCAAAACTTTGGATTGCTAGTCCAATAGCTTTTAAAAACATAATAGGCATCTTTGGGATTACCCGCCCGATCAACCAGACCTTTCTGATTAATGTAGGGAATGGAATTTTCAGGACGCAGGGGTGTACCAAAGTCCTTAAAGGCCCATTGAGCATTCCCGGCAAACCAGTCCAATTTTTCACTCACCATAAGATGCCAATCAAATAAATCTACAATATAATTTTCGGACCAGTCGCCTTCACTGGATATTCGTGTTACATTTATCATATTGGGCTTTTCATCCCATTCATTTTCATTCACAAGTCCTTCACCCGATATTGGATTTTCATTGTGCCTGCCGAGATGACTCGATCCTCCATATTCAGTATGGATAAAGTATTTGTATTTAGGACGGGCTTGTTCCAGCGCTTTTTGATATGTTTTGTAAACCCCTGAATACCAACCTGCCCAGATTGAGGGTGAAAAGGCATCAGTAATCTCAGCACCATCATAATATTTGCGCATGGCGGTTAAACGGTATGGGTCAAGATTATGAGCAATATCATTCAGATTAGAAACCATTGCTTTTAAAGAGTCCGGGTTATCACCATTGTTAAAATCCGGTTGCCAATACAATTCATTACCCAAGGACCAGAAAATAATGCTGGGGTGATTGTAGTTTTGAATGATTTGTTCTTTCAATAGTCGTTTTGTGTTTTCTTTCCAGGTTTGACCACCCATCCCTCCCCGGCACCATGGTAATTCATCCCATACAATTAAACCAAGTTCATCACATGCACGATAGACTTCCGGATCCTGCGGATAATGGGCCAGGCGTACAAAGTTTGCACCTAATTCTTTTATTTGCTGCATATCCCTGCGGTGCAGCTCATTGGGCAGGGCATTACCATAACCGGCATGCTCTTCGTGGCGGTGTGTGCCCCGTAATAAAAGACGCTCCCCATTTAAGTAAAAAGGACCATTTTTCTTAAATTCAAACCAGCGATATCCAAATCGTTCAGAATGATCTGGTCCTGAGAATTTCCGGAGAGCGAGGCTTTTAACTGGTACAAGACTGGAGAATCAGGTGACCATAAGCGGGGTTTTAAAATCGATTCCAGGGGAATGATATAATTATTAATACCGGGATTTAAAAATTTATCCACCTTTTTTTGAGCAACCTTTTTTCCGGATGGATCAATTAATTCAAGAGTTATGGCTGCTTTATCTTTTTTCGTTTTGCTATTGTGAATATCCACGAGGACAATGGTGCTGGCTTCCTTTTCAGTGACGGTGGGAGTCTGGACACGCAAGCCCGATATATAGGTCGTTGGCAATATCTCTAACCAAACATCGCGCGTAATTCCTCCAAATATAAAAAAATCGGATTTTTGGGAAGGAATGATGTCCCTGTTTATTGAATTATCAGCCTTAACCAGTATTTCATTCATCTGACCGGCTTTTATATATGGCGTGATATCAACATTAAAACCAACATACCCTCCTATGTGACCACCCGCCTGTTTGCCATTTACATACACATCACAACTAATATTGACACCCTCAAAATAAAGCTGCCATATTGTGTTCTTAATATTTTCAGGAATTTTGATTTGTTTACGATACCAGCTTAGCAGAACGCCTGTATCCAGGTTCGTTATCTGTAGCATCATATTTATTCCAGGTATGCGGCAGGTTAATATGTTGCCATTGGCCACTGTCAGCAAGATCGGCGAGTTGGCTATTTTTTTCCAGGTATTGCCAGGTCTCATTTAAAAGAAATATCTGCCGCCCGCCCGAAATAGTCATATTTTCATTATAATTTTGAGCGGCTGCTGCGAATTGCTGATTTTGAGCATACAGCAGACAATTAAAACAAAAAAGAGCAGATAAAACCAGAGAAATTCTTATCATCTATGTCTCAATAATTTGAAAAAGTTTATCTTTCAACCCATAATATGGGTTGACGAATCGCATAATTGCGGATAACTTCGTCGTCCTGTGGATCAGGATCAAGATTCTTCCATAAATCCAAATAGCGCTGTTCCTGATAGGCGAATCCTGCAAATAGTAGAGAAGGCTGGCGCACGGGCCATTTATCAAAATACATCACATCAGCCTCAAAGGGCCATGTGTTTTTATCCCTAATAAAAGGGTACATAAACTCCATAGCTTTTTGCATACCGCGTCCATCACTTAATTTAAAGTACCACAAATCATTGTCCACGGAGGCAATTTTGCAGACCATGGCCAAAGCGTCCAGATTAAAAAGCATATAGCCATAGGGTTTGGTGCGTTTCAGTTCTTTGGGAAAACTGCCATCCGGGGCCATCTGATCGGGAATAAGCATATTTTTAAACATATCATGAACAAATTGCAACTCTTGCTTATTGCCTGTCAGCTTAGCAAATGCCGCCACCTGCATAGCCCAACAGGTGCTGTGATTATTGCCATTATCCCTTTCTTTCAGGCCATAAGGGTGGGTTGTTATCCATTTCAGATAATCAGCAAACCACTGTTTGATAGGCTTTAGCTGGCTAATCTTAAAAGTAGGATACCTTCTCCAGATACATTATTGCCTGGGCTACTTCAACAAGATGAATTGTATCAATAATACCAATCCCCCGACCCGTTACTTTACCCTTTATGGCCTGCGCATATAAAAGATTAGGATTCATACGCGTCTCTTTATTTACAAACCAGGCTAGCAAATGCTCCATAGCTTTATCAGCATATTTTTTGCTGTTGGTTATTTTATAGGCGGCTAGCAGGTTGGGTACAATCAAACTTAGACGACGCAGTGCTTTGCGATGAGCTGTGAAATTATGAGGATTCGTCATTCCGTCGCGACGAATATAAGGACCTTGTGGTTTTTCAGGATTTGGCCACCAATAGTCACCTTCAGAATAGTAGTCATGTATGCCGCCTGCACTGCGTTCGCAAAATTCATTTGTGACTGTTACAGGCTTCTCCTGGAGATATGTATTTGCCCTGTTGAGTATGCGAAGACTATCCAATTCAGCAATGTTCAGTCCGGACCAGGTTGAATCACTGGCAACAGAAAAGGAGATAATTCCTGTGCATATCCAGATAAAACAGAAATTGAGCGGGCTATTGATTTTCATTGTGATGATTCTCAATATCAATTTAAAAATTCCACAGCTGAATTTTTCCTATTTCAGCAAAAGCATTTTCCTTTGCAGGCTATACCCTTCAAATTCTAAATGCGCAATATATAATCCTGAGGCGATGGCGCTGCCAGGCGTGCTGAGCGTATTCCATTTTATGGAATGAGTTCCGGCGGAGACATTTTTTTCAAGAAGTTTAAAAACATGCATTCCGGCCGTATTAAAAATATTGAGCTTTACAAATCCATTGTTTGCGACTTTAAATGTAATTGTTGTGGAGGGATTAAATGGATTGGGATAATTCTGAGCCAGCTCTATTTCAAACGGAACAATTCTATTAAATGTCTTTACAGAGACAGGAGGATTGTTTAACCTTTCCAATAATTGCGCTTCGAATAGAGATGAAGGATAAATGCCGGGCATATTTGTTCCCTCAATATATCCCTCCGATTCATCAAAACCATTTGGTGGTCTTTCTCCTGTTATTGTGCCAAAAGATCCTATCGAATAATTTTGAGCTCCCGGTGGTTTTTGAATATGAATCTCACCATTGGCAACATCACAGTTCCAGGTAACCGAGTGTGCCGCTGACCAGCCATGGCTTGTTCCATAATAGCCGCGGTTATATAAGCCAATCAATCGCGGATTAACACCAGGCCTGGGACCATCCAGTTCAACATGATTATCATATAACAGACCCTGGCTCCAGCGACGATGTCCTTCACTAGCCGCATAAGCGCCTTGAGAAGTGCAGTTCCAGAATACCACACCTGATGTCCAACTCATGCCATTTGACATATAATGATGCCGTCCGTTGGAGGCGAAACAATCCTTAAATAACACAAGCTGCGAGGCTTCGTATACATTAAAATTGTATCTCCTGCCCCCTTCTATAAGTGAATGAGGATCAATCGCATTGCAATTTTCAATGGTTACCCTGCTTGCGGTGTTTGTGCGGAAGCCGGAGCGACCAAAATGTAAGGCCGTGCAATTCCTTACCCAGGCATCTTCAACCTCAAATAAGTTTATCGCATTCCAGGCGTGGTTTTCTGTTAACACGCCGCTTGTTTGAATATCCACTCTTAAATTTTCAATGCCGATATTCTTCCTGATGCGGAAATCATTCAATTTATAAATATAAGCCTGTGATAAGGATCTTATCAGGTGATTAAATACAGGCGCATCAATAGTTATTATGTTTCCTTCAATATTAGTAATATAGCGGTTATAAACTATGGGTTGCTCGCCAACCTGCCATTCAATATCATCTTCGGTAGCGTCCCCTTCACCTGTGTGTGTGCCGCCATAATCAATTGATACCAGCCAAAGGTTTGTACAGGGATGATTTATAATAATATTATCACCAACCGCAAAACCGGAAGCATCTTCTAACGCAAAAGACCTTTCTCCAACAAATACCGTATCTGATATTATATCTTCAAAGCTGCCAAAAACATTATCAACCCAACGTGAAGTACCACCTCCTCCGGCAACGACGACAGATCTTTGATTCGGCGTATTTCCTGTGGCTAAAAGAATAGTATTCTGTGTGCTATCAGCACCATCCCCAACTCCACGTAATATCACACCATTAAAACTCAAATTTATGGTTTCATGAATTTCATAAATACCAGCTTCAAGCAAAAGAGCGCCTCGCAATCCATTTTCATCTAATGGCATTAAAGCCACCTCAAAAAGGGCGTTCTCAATATGTTGCGTATTATCACCACTTATGGGTTGAATGGTCTTAACAACTTCTACTTCGGGAATGGGCTCATTGCCATTTCGATAACCGGCGTAGCTAAAGTCTGGAATTGAATTTCCTTCCGTGTCCCTTGCATATTGAAGAATATCGTTATCATCATAGTAAACTATATTACTCTGCCAGGAGTCCTGGGCTAATGTGATACCTATACAAATAACTAGAAATGCAGATATCTTTTTCATTTTAATAGTACCATTTTTCCAGTCTTTTGAAATCGACTACTTGAAATTTTATAAAAGTATAAACCGGAAGACATTAAGGCCGCATCCCAGACAAATTTATGATTACCTGACTGTAAAGTGCTGTTGTTTAATAGTTTAACCATTTTTCCTTGCTGATTAAAAATTACAATCGAAACATGGTCTTTTTGCTGGAGAGTAAACTCAATGGTAGTTGCAGGATTGAAGGGATTTGGATAGTTTTTTACCAAAGCAATATTAGACGGCTCATATGACATTCTGTCCTCAGATAAGACAGTTATTACATCAGCCCAGCGCAAATCTCCCATAGCTTGGCCATCATTGGCCTGACCCAGGAGGGGCGAAAATATATCCAATGTAAAGTCCCCGCTTCCCGCATTATTAAAGAGAGGATCAAATCCAAGCATACCAGCTCCGATTGTAGCATCATTTTCAACTACAATACCCGAAATATTAAATGTATCACAAAAGGCTATCTGGGCTATAACTCCATCGAGTAATATGGAAGGTGAGACTCCTGTACTGTTGGCTATAATGGAATTTATTATTTGTGTATCATCAACTTTTAGTGGTTTTATAACAGCACCTTCATTATATCCACAATCATTAAACGTACAATGATTTATGCGAATTCTCGGACCCGGGGTAAAAATTATGTCATCGCCACCGTAAATATATACAGCTTCTTTGTTTGTATGCCACATGGTACAATTGGTCATTTCAAAATAAGCGACATTATACAAGGCACTGCCTGAGACTTCGTCCTTTAAACGAATCCCCTCTTTCCCACTGTTAAAGAACAGGCAATCATTAAAAATTATAGAATCGGCGAAAGTTCCGGGATAGGCACGAAAAAAATTACCATCGCTGCCACTAACTACATCATGCAGATAGCAATCATTTAAGCGCAGGCTATAACTTTCCTGCATTGGATTCAAATCTGTTGCTAACAGGTATTTGGCGGGAGTTGCACTACCAGCCATACCGTCAAGTTCAAGACCATCGAGCTGCAAACTACCGCCACTGGTGATTTGAAACAGAATACGAAGGCCATCCGTTGATATATTTTGGATAACCGGTTGTTCTGTAAGATCATCAGCAGCGCGGATTAGCACACTCTTGTTAATTTCAATAATACTGTTATTTGTATATATCCCGCCATTGCTTACCAATTCAATTGTATCACCCTCTAGAACATTGAAAACTGCACTACTTAGAGAATCCAGACCAGCTTGTACATAAATGACTTTATTAGGAATTTCTGCTGGGGGATACCAAGCCGGTCCGACATCTTCGCCGGTTAAAGGTCTGATTAAAACCGGATCAGCTGATCTTTGATCTGCTCCAATATCAAAAGAATCTGCCCTGCTATGGCCATCCATGTCCGTTGTAACAAAGGCAAATTCACCAACTGCGGTTCCCAGTAAAGGACTGTCATTCTGGGGACGCCATAAGCCATCTTCTGCTTCAGCCAACATAGGATCAATTATTGAAATGCCTTGCGGTTGTGTAATTCCCAACCCGGAACCATAAAAAATATTGCCCGACCAATTAAGATTAATTGGTTCATCTT
>CAVRRG010000005.1:0-15700 GCA_963723365.1 Calditrichota bacterium
CTTCTTGTGCGCATCAATAAGCACATTTCTGACTTTTCTTTGTTTTATATAAAAATCGGTCTGACGCAGGTTTTCCTTTTCCCTGAAATATGTTTTAAAATCATCTTTTGTATTTAGAAACATGGGTGAATCATATACAAATATTTTAATCCCTTTGTTTGCTGCAGTTTCCCTGATACGCTTATTCAGCCAATCATCATGAGGACTGCTGAGATGCAGTTCAGTTATTCCCAGTGTCTTAAGATGCGTTATTAAAATTCGGATATCGCTTGACTCATTTTGGGCATCTATGTACTCAACGCTTATTCCCTTTTGCTCAAGATATGATTTATAAAATTTCATACTGGCACGATGAAATGCGATCTTTCTTTTGTGAAATCGATATTGTTTGAAAAACAGAAATTCTTCCACCAACCATACATTGCAACCTCTTTTTAAAGCAGGATGGTGTTCAAAGAGCTGATGGGGGAAAATAATCGTGGCTGCCTTCATTTTTTTTTAGTTAAATGGGTTTTAACTTAGGGATCATATCTGCTTTGGCATAAGGTAAAGATTTTAACTTAAGAGCCTTATGATAAGTTGACTGACCTGAAGTACAAACACTTGCTAAACGGTTTAAATCAATATTACCGTCCTCAAGGATTGAGTCCTTTTTGATAACCAGGTGTTCAACCTTACCGATTATTAAAATTGTTCCATTTAATTCAATTGGAATTTCCTTTATAAATTTCATACCAATTTGGACACTGCTTTCTTTAACAAATGGAGCGTTAAAACCTTCAATTAGCTCTGTGCCCAGCTTGCATAAATCAAACTCGGAAGTATTATTATCAAACTTAGCCGATGTATAGTGGGCATTTTCAATGAAATTTTCGTGAATATGGTTTATGCTATAGTAATAGTTTTTCTTAATATTCTTATAGGTATGACTAAGGGGACCGGGGGGACGCTGAATAAGGCCTATAAGGGCCGGATTTGATCCAAGGTGGATTACCGAACTAAAAAGGGCCAGATTGGCAATTCCTTTTTCTGAGTAGGTGCCAATCAGGTTAGCAGCTTTATACCCTGTCGCAGAATTGATCAAATTGACCCGGTAAAAGCGCTCAAGTTTCTTGATATCGTTTGCGTAAAAATGCTTTTTTGACATAATAATTGTCCCTAAAATGCGTGTACTGGAAATATATGCATCGGCAATGACTAAAAGAAATAGAAGCAGGTTGCTCCTAATTATTCAGGATGGATAGGTTCAGACTTTTAAAGTTGAAATCCCGCCATCAACATGTATTATCTGACCTGTAATCCAACCTGCTTTTTCTGATAATAAAAATTCTGCGCTATCCGCAATATCCTTTGTGCTGCCAATTTTTTTAAGAGGATGACGTTTCGCATTTGCGTCGCGTTTATCATCGCTATTCAGTAATGTTGCTGCAAGCGGAGTATCTGTCAATGAGGGAGCGATACAATTTACCCGAATTTTCGGTGCCAGTTCAGCTGCCAGCGCTTTTGTTAGACCCTCAATCGCACCTTTCGATGCAGAAACCATTGAATGAAAATTAAACCCGGCTTGCACGGCAACGGTTGAAAATAGCACTATCGAGGCATTATTTGCTGCCTTTAAATTTGGCAAAAGCCCTTGTATTACTTTTATGGCACCCAGCACCTGCAGTTGAAAATCGCTGATAAAATCGTCTGTTTTAATCCTGGCAAAAGGTCTCAGATTTATACTGCCGGGACAATACACAATGCCATTAAGCTCCCCCGGCAGATAATCGAAAGATAAGCTTTCACCCATTACATCACAGTGATGATATTGAATAGTATTTTTATTTTCTACAATCTTGTTTTTAAAAAATGTGCCGTAAACCTGGTTCCCGGAATCTGAAAGCTGCAAAGCTAACTGTCTTCCAATGCCGGAAGAAGCTCCGACTATTAAATAATTTCCCTTTTGCATTTATAAGCTCCTTAGTCAAATTAATTATAGTATTCCGTACACAAGTGTCATTCATTGATAGTGTATTAAATCGATATTAAATGGTAAATGCGGGCTCCTGCATCACTCTTATTGAAGTAATGACTTGCAGCTTATTCTTGGGTCATCGTCGATATCTCTGCTACCGTATCTGAATATATCTCATCTTTTAAAATGAGGGTTTCTCCCAGTGTTAAAGCCCTGAACGATCCTTCATCAAGATTAAGATCAACAAGAGCTTCCTTTAGCAAACGCGGCGGCTCTGTTGGATCCTCTGCAGATAATGGAAAAGTTCCCCAATGCATGCCAACACTTTGTTTAGCATTGATTAGTTGATGAATTTTAACGGCCTCAGCGGGATTTATATGATAAGGCTTCATAAAATCACGAGGTGCGTATGCTCCAATAGGAATTAAAGCCAGATCTACTTCTCCTATGCTGGTCCCAATTTCCTTAAATAAGCGCTCATTGAATCCTGTATCCCCGGCAAACCAGAATTGAAATCCGGCTATCTGCACATACCAGCTGGCCCATAATGTTTCACGGCGATCAAACAAACCACGCGCCGACCAATGCTGCGAAGGAGTAGCGGTGATTTGTAAATCTCCCATGCGTTGGCTATCCCACCAATCCATTTCAGTAAACTTTTCGGCTGGTATGTCATAATCTGCGAGCCATTCCCCTATACCCAGCGGTACATAGAAATGGGGCATTTCTTTTTGCTGCTGCAAACGGATGATAGTGGGCTCATCCAAATGATCATAATGGTTATGGGAAATAATAACATAATCTATTTGTGGCAGATCATCATAATTTACAACATGCGGCACATAGCGCTGCGGACCAGCAAGTGAGGTGAATGAAGCATAATCAGAGAAAATTGGATCGGTCAGGATATTAATATTTTGATATTGAATTAAAAATGTGGAATGACCCAGCCAGCTTATTTGAGGTTGAGCGACGGGCTGCTGGACTTTTTGCAGGTCAAGCATCTGATGCGGAATCTTTTCAGCATACTGAGCATGCTCTGCCCATTGCTCTTCACCAAAAAAGCGCATGGCAATAAAGCTGAAAAAGTTTTTCTGCGGATCTTCTAAATACAAGTTACGAAAACCATCTTTGGTATGGTGGACAGGCAAATTTTCACTGTTTATATCTGAAGCAAGCAGCAACATCTTTGTAAAAAACAACGAAAACAATAAAATGACTATGTGGATTCGTGTTTTGTTGAAATATAATTTGCTGTTTAAAAAGTGCAATGTATTCTCCGCAATAATTATCTGAATTTCAAATTTGTCTGTACAACGTTAAATGTACTTTATTTATTTCAGGCTAAAATTAAAATTATCATCACAAAATAATCCCTGATTGGATTTGTTTTGGATATGGATCTGATGTAGCAAAATTTTGGAAGTTACAACCAGAGTACCTGATCAGCAATTACGATAGGCGGAGTTGATTTTTACAAAGTGTCGTGCAGATATGACTGAAGATTGGGGATCACAATTTCCATCCTTAAGCCCTTACTATCATGCAGCGGATGTTGGGGTAAACTACGCAGGCCATCTTTAAAATTGAAGGCCGTAATGGCCAAAACAAGAGCATCGACAATATCATCACGCTGCACCTGCTTTCGCGGGAATTTTTTAAATCCTCTGATGGCTAAGGCTTCACTGTCATTATAATAATTTTTAAGAATGTGCAGGCGTTCGGCGATTCCCTGGGAGTTCTTTTTGCTAAACCGTGGTGCTGAACCTTTATTTAACAAAGTAAATAATAATTCGGGATGGGCTTCTCGAATAATAGTCTGCAGATCAGGATTGTTGATCATAAAATGATCTAACTCTTTAATCTTATGCACAATACCCCAACTCTGCAGTGAAATGCGCTTACCGCTGATGTTTTCATTTATTTGGGCAGCCTCCTGCCAGCTTTTAGACTTAAGTGCTGCCCGCAATGGAGGATTGAAAATACTTGCTGCTTTAGCACCCCCGAGTAACTGCCTTGCATAGCGATCACACTCCCGACTGGCCTGACTGTCTGATAAACCAATGGGCATATCAATCAAAAGGGATTTGCAATTACTACCCCATGTTTGCCATAAAAGATCAATACGTGGGAATAGTTTAATTTCGGGCTTTGTATCCGGTATAAAACGAATGGCCAGCCAACCGGCTTTGCATCCATCTACACCAATATAGCTCATTTTCAAAATCTTTCCTGGCTCAGTGAGGATATATTTTTTTTAGATTATATCAGCGTTAGTAATGAAACAGTTTTTGAATTGTAACATGATTTTTAAGCCTTGCAAGCTGTGTTTACTTGAATACCTGTTTCATGGTTCTAATCATAATGGGTAGTTTTTTATATTTCTATAATGGAATATTGCCATGTTTTTTAAATGGCCCTTCGGCTTTTTTGTTGAGAAGTGTTTGAAGGGCATTAATTACACGAAATCTTGTTTCCTTCGGCTCAATAATATCATCAACAAAGCCCCTTTCTGCAGCGATATAAGGATTTGCAAACTTCTCTTTGTATTCAGTAACGAGTTCAGCGGTTCTTTTCGACGGGTTTTTGGAATTGCCTATTTCCTTTTTAAATATGATTTCTACAGCTCCCTCGGGACCCATCACAGCAAGTTCTGCTGAAGGCCAGGCAAAATTTACATCAGCCCTGATATGTTTGGAAGCCATAACATCATATGCTCCGCCATAGGCCTTGCGGGTGATAACGGTTATTTTGGGGACCGTTGCTTCGCTATAGGCAAAAAGCAATTTTGCACCATTACGGATAATCCCGCCATATTCCTGTTCAGTGCCGGGCAGGAACCCCGGTACATCAACCAATGTAAGCAAAGGAATGTTAAAGGCATCACAGAAGCGGATAAAGCGTGCTCCCTTGATCGATGAATTGATATCCAGTGTGCCTGCCAGAAACTTTGGTTGATTTGCGATAACACCAACCGGTTGGCCGGCAAGCCGGATAAAACCTATCAAAATATTCTTGGCCCAATGTTTTTGAACTTCAAAAAAAATACCATTATCGGCAATGCGCGTGACAATATCCTTCATATCATAAGGTCTTTTGGGCGAATCGGGAATAATGTCATTAAGCGACTCATCTATGCGCTTAGAATCATCTCCCGTTTTCATAACGGGTGCTTTCTCACGATTATTGGAAGGAAGAAAAGAGAGTAGTATCTTTATGGAATCAATGCATTCCTGCTCATTTTCAGTCGCGAAGTGAGCCACACCGCTTTTTGTATTATGGGTCATGGCCCCACCCAACTCTTCAAAGGTGACTTTTTCGCCGGTTACCGTTTTAATTACCTCGGGACCTGTTATAAACATATGGCTGGTATTCTTTACCATAAAAATAAAATCGGTTATGGCAGGTGAGTAAACAGCGCCTCCGGCGCAGGGTCCCAGAACCGCAGATATCTGGGGTACTACACCTGACGCCATAACGTTTCTGTAAAATATTTCGGCATAACCACCTAAAGAGACCACACCTTCCTGTATGCGGGCGCCACCGGAATCATTTAACCCGATAATTGGAGCTCCGTTTTGCATAGCTAAATCCATGATCTTGCAAATCTTTTCGGCGAATTTCCAGCCTAGTGAGCCTCCAAACACCGTAAAATCCTGGGAGAAAACATAAACAAGCCGGCCATTTACATTACCATAGCCTGTTACTACACCATCACCCAGGATTTTCTTTTTTTCCATGCCAAAATCAGTATTATTATGCAGGGCGAACATATCCATTTCAGTAAATGTTCCTTTATCGAGCAATAAGTCAATACGTTCCCTGGCTGTTAGCTTGCCCTTGGCGTGCTGCTTTTCAATATTTGCTTGTCCACCACCCAATTTTGCGGTTTGTCTTTTCTTTTTCAGTTCTGCGATCTTTTTGTCCATTGACACGAAAGCCCCCATTTCCTGGTGATTTTGATACTAGTTGTATGGTAAAATAAATATATGAATAAATATTTCAAATATGAAGCAAGATAATAACAGGTTAGATTAAATAATTTTGATTTTAAAAAAAGCTGAAACTATATTTACATACATACCGTATGTTTGTAAAAGAGGTGAAGATGAAAAAAACAAAAGAAGAAGCTCTTATAACAAGAAAACAGATAATCGATAAAGCAGTGCGGCTTTTTTTACAAAAAGGTTTTTCAAAAACAACTCTCGATGAGATTGCCCAGAAATGCCATGTAACACGTGGGGCAATATACTGGCATTTTCAGGATAAATTAGACATTGTAAATGAACTGATTGAAACACAACATGAAAATCTCTCACAATTACTGAATGATTTATTTAATAATAAAGGCATCGTCCTTTCAAAAAATCCAGACTATAATAGAAGAAATTGTCGGGCATTTCTTTGATACAAAACCTTTTCAAAATTTTGTTGAATTAACCTGGTTTAAAATTGAATACACACAACTTGCAAATTTAAAAACGAATAAAACAGAACTGACAGAATATTTTATCAGCAACTTCAGGCGTCTTATAAAAGAAGCCCAAAATACAGGTGCTGTCAAAAAAGATATTAGCGAAAACGATGTTGCCATAACAATCACACATATGATAAATGGTATGTACAGGCTTTATTTTATGGCTCCAGAGCATGTTAACAACAAAGAGCAAGCAATGACTTCTTTTAATAGCTATCTGAAATTAATAAAGGCCACAAACTAAAAATCAAATGGAAAAGAATGATGATTAAAAGATTACTAAATATTACGGTTTTAACCTTGATAATGTTGTTCACTGTAGTTAATTCATGCCAGTTTAAAATGGGTGGGCAAGAGAAAAAACAGATAATAATACCTTTGGATTTTAGCACACAAAGACCCGTTTTGCAGTTAATGATTGGTGACAAGGGCCCTTACCGCTTTATTTTTGACACCGGCTCATCTGTAAATGTTATTGATACGGAGCTAACGGCTGAATTAGGATTTGAGGTCATCGGAGAGGATTCTTTAGGTAACCCCGGATCTGATAATAAGGTTGTTTCAAAAAGAGTAAAAGTTCCAAATGTAAATTTTACAAATACTGATATATCTGAAGATGCGCTTATGAATGCTGTAGCCATACGCAAAATGGTGGCAGTAGATGGTATTTTAAGCCCCGTTTTCTTCTCAAAGTATTTGATAACCGTAGATTATCCCGGTTCCATTTTAGAGTTATCCATAGGTGAACTAGACAGCACTAAAAATGATGTTGTTCCGTTTATCCAAAATTCAAGGGTAATTAACCTCAATGTTTCTGTTGCCGGACATGTGGTTGAAGCTCACCTGGATTCAGGCAACCCTGGTGGATTTGACTTGCCTTTTTCGATGAAGGATAAATTGAAATTTAAAAAACAGCCTGTCGCAGGCGGAGTTATTAATACGGTAGCGGCAAGTTTTAAGAAATGGAAAGCTACTCTGGATGGTAATATTAAGGTTGGAAATATAACCTATGAAGATCCCGAAGTTTATCTCGTTGAAGATTTCCAGTTTGTAAATCTTGGCTACCTGGTTTTTAAAGATTTAAGAATGACACTTGACAGGCAAAACCATTTGATACAGTTTGAGAAGATATCTTCCAAGTCTGGAATGAAGGAAGAAGAGTATGCATTTGCTGAGCAAAATGAATTTACAGGATGGTATGGTGACCGCAAACGAAAAATCTTTTTAGAAAAAGGCGAGATGTATCTGCAAAGGGGAGGAGCAGCAAAACTTAAACTCATACAGCTCGAAGAAAATTTATTCGAAATGACTTTTCCGGTGGCCGTATGGAATGAATTACCCCAAGTCCGTTTTGATAGGAATGCCAGTAATAAAGTCATCGGACTAACGTTTATATTTGAAGATGGCAGAGAAGATTTTGTAAAAAAGGACAAATAAAAAACGGGACCGGTTTAGATGCCTGGTTTCTGATCGTTTATTTCCATCAGCGGTTTGTGTTTTTGATCGTATCTGTCAGGGGCATGTTTATCGATTATTTCCAGAAATGAGCGTTGTCCGTTTTTTGCTGATACAGCCGAAAGGAGTGTCCTCAGTGAACGAGCTGTTTGGCCATGTTTGCCAATTACTTTGCCCATATCGCCATCTCCGACATGTAACTCATAAATAATAGTAGTGTCACCTTTAATTTCATTTACCATAACTTCATCCGGTTTATCAACTAAATGTTTTATTAAGGTCTCTATAAAATTTTTCATAACCTGCTCCTTACATTAAAGCTGCCTAATCACCGTATCATTCATCTCGTTTTTTTCTAAAATGAAACCCTGCATGAATCGCTGATTACTAGCAATATACACTCTTTTATACGATATAATGTAATAAACTGTCACAATTGTATTTTAATTTGATTTTATGTCATTAAACCTGGTTTCCTATTACATCTTTTAAAGATAGGATTTATGGCATTTAAAAATTTAAGTGCATGTGCAGGTCTTATTTATATCTCCTACAAGGGACTATTTTGATCAATTTTTTAAATAAACAAATTTGAAAATAATAATCTTTTCTCTGTTACCGAATGTATATTTAGATGTATGTTGAATTAATGCTTAACTTTTAAGTTGTATGAAATATTAATTATCAGGATGGAGGTATAATGGATATCAGTAAAATTTATGTCAGGGTCGATAAACACGATTATTCAGGACTATACTGGTTAACAGAAGTAAAGGGCAAAAGTTATTTGAATGTGTCTTATGGCGGATTAAAAAAAATTTCCAAACATATCGGTTCAGATAATACGATCATGGTTGATCAAATTGCTAAAACGATGCTTTATGAACTTATTGAAACAATGGAATAATTAATGGGTGATACCAGTAAAAAGAAACATAACAGACAACGCTATTCTTCTATTGAATTTTCATGATTGAAGCGGCCCATAACCAAACCATCCAATTATACGAAGAATAATAATGAGACTGATTATAATAAAAAATGGAACCATATTCCTTTTTTTTTAAAACTGCTTATAAGTTACTTCTTTTAAAAGTATGAAAGCCTGAACCAACATTGTCAATCACTATAAACTCGCCGTGCATATCCAGATTCCCATTAACAATTATGCCGTCAACCTCTAACTCGTTACCCTCGCTTTTCATCTTTTTTATAAATACTTTTGCGCTTGTGTTTGCCGGTATATTAATCTCAACAGAATAAGTTTTTGAATTCTGAAATACACTAACACTTACAGTCCCTTTTATTGTTGGGAAATCAATATTCGCAAACTTTAAATTCCCAATTTGTGGTTTTATGGAGATCTTTTTAAATCCAGCTTCAAGAGGATTTATTCCCATAAGTCCTCTTTGAATCATATTACCGGCAGCACTTCCCCAACTATGGCTTTTAGACATATCTGCTTTACCTGAAGGATCCCAGGCTTCACAGGTGTTGGCTGCTCCCAAATTATACATCATATTATACCAGGAATTTTTTTCGTTAGAGACTATTAGTTCTAAAGCTTTACCTCCCTGGTTTAGCTTATATAAGGACCATAAATAAAACTGTGATCCAAAAACGCCGCAATCCATATTTCTGGTTTTGAGATATGCAGTTATATAATCTCGGTGGTCCTTATCAACCATATCGAATACAATAGGCATAAAAGACGAATGCATAGCCCCATGAGCAGAATTAAGACCGTCTACATATCTTTGAATACTATCCTTGAAGAAGACTGTATTATAATTCTCTTTAATGGCTTCAGCCTGATTTCCAAATTTAACACTCTCAGAATAATAATTTTCATTTGGGTAAAATGAATAAAGCTGCGAGGCCATTTTCGCCAGGTGATTAAACGCGAAATAATTCCAGGCGTTTAAAACATTATCTACAAATGTGTTTTCAGTATTACCATCTTCGTAGTTGTATCCATCAAGATAGGGAGGTGGCCAGTCGAGCGCAGTGGCCGCAACATTTTCAATTAGAAATTTAGAAGTGCTGTCAATGTCATATTTTTTCTCCTTTAATATGTCCCAATGCTCCTTTATAGATTCTATATTTCCTGTATAGAGAAAATCTTCCCAGGCCATTAAAATAGATTGCATTTTATATTCGTGTGGCCAGGTAGGTTCATAATATTGGTATTCTGCCGCAAATCTGGCAAGGGCATATTCTCTGTCCATGGCATATGATGTCATTTGTTGTATAATTGCCCCACCTTCATAAGCTAATCTTTCATTCTGAGGCGTATCCCAGTAAAAATCCACATTGAGATTCTTCATACTTCTTTTACAAAATTCATATATTTCGTTAAGCAGTGGATTTGAGCTGTTAAAATTACTTGCTGTATCATCAAAAGGGTTTCTGATTGCTACAAACGTGATATTTGACTTGTCGAGAGTATCTCCTTTATAACCCCTGATCTGCAGAGAATCTGTCCAGACATAACCAACTTCTTCAATCACTTGCGAGCGACGTCCAATAATCCAGTTACCCCAGTCAACAACCGTCCAGGGATAGATGTCCTGTTCTCCTCTGATCGTTATGGTATCTCCCGGAATAGCTTTAGTGAAATTCAACCCGAGTGAACCAAAATATCCGCTACCCAAAGTGATATCATAATTACCATTGCCAAGATTTTTCATTGATGCCGGACTAATCGCTTCAATCTCAAAAGGTGCTTTTGAAACAGCCAGCAGTCTGTCATAATAGGAGTGTCTTTCCCTGGCGTTTCGCCAATTGCTGTCGTTAAAATCAAGGCCCATCCATCCCGCAGGTATTTTCCGTGAGTCAATATTTTCAAACGGATCTATATAATGATAAGCGTTGCTGGTTTTTGTGCCATGCGGATTATAAATAGATTGCGCATTATATGATTTCCATGATTTGTCACTAATAATTGTTGTATCACTCTCTTCGTATTGAATATAAAGCTGCACTAGTAAATCTTTTTCTTTAACTGATGATTCGCATATTGCCGATATTATATTATTTTTTTGAAGAAAATCTGTAACATCATAAGCAATATAAGTAACCCGATTCTGATAACCTTGAAAAGGACCTACACCTACAAGTTTTTCATTCATATAAAATTTATATGCTGGTGATTTTTGAATCCGTGCATCCCGAGCCGTAACAAAAGCGATGGCATATTTAATTTTTTTTTCTGGAAGTTTTATTTTTTTTCGGAAGTAAGCAAAGTCGCCAACATCTTCATTAAAGCTGTTTGAGTTATCCCAAATTGGCTTGGCGATCCAATCTGATGATTGTAATGATTTAATAAATCTGGCTGGCGAAGAATAGGGACTAACATTTCCATCTTTATCCCAAATTCTAACCTTCCAGAAATACATTCTCCCGTTATCCAATTGCGTTCCATTTTTGGGGTAGGCAGCATTTGAAGATTCATTACTTTTGATTTTGCCTGAATCCCAAAAATCTCCTTTATCATTCTGCAAATTTTCTTTATCAGATGCTATTAATATTTGATAGGCAGTTTGGTATTCATTCTTATCCGGATCATTCATTATCCAACCAAATTCCGGATAAGGGTCATCTATTACAATTGCCACTTTATCATTATTGGCAACTTCAATAATAAGACCAGATGGTGGGGCGGGACTTTCAGCATAACTATTTATGCTAACAATTAATAGTCCAAGTACTATTTTAATCACTTTGATCTTTGTTGCTGAAAATATTAATCATTTTATTTTAAAAAATATACTTATTTGTTTTAAGACGGCGTCAGCCAGTCAAATCATTCTTTTTCTTTTTTTTCTTCTTTGGTTTTGGTTCAGGAAGTTCTTTTGCTGTGATTCGTATTAATTCACTAATCCACTGACGGTCTTCAATTTTATCCCCAATTAAAAAGCTCAACTTTGCTCCCGGGTAGGGAGGAGCCTCATTAACAGCGCCTATAAAAGCTTTGCCTCCCTCCGTTGGTTTAATAAACAGCTGGTTATCGCAGATCAGGGCAACGATTTTGTCGTCATGATAAATAGCATATTCACCAAACATTTTCAGAAACCTTGTTTCTCCCGGAGTGTCTATTTGATCAACAACGAACTCTACAAATTTTAAATCTGAGGCCACAGTATTTATCCTTAAATTATTAGGGAGTCATTAAACCAAGTTTTAATACATAAAGGTACTTAAATTTCTTTATCTTCAAATTTTATTTCTTTAGCAAATTTTGCAGCTCGCCGGCCAGGTTTTTGCCTATTTCAATCATAGCGTTGTCAGATGGATGGATCAGGTCTGCTGTCAATCCCCCAATATTGGTCAGAAGTTTATTGCCTTCCACAAGATAGACATTAGAGTGGGGATATTGCGTTACAATATCTCGCAGTGTCTGACGATACTCCTCGGAAGTAGCACCATATGCCGCACCTGGATCGCTTATACCATAATCACGGAAATAGGGAAAAAGCGTAATACAAGCTATCGCTCGTTTTTGATCCGGGCCGGCAACTCTGTTGATCATGTATTCTAGGCGGCTGCGAAATTCAGCTAGTGGAAATTCATGCATGTTCACAGATAAGGCTAACGATGCAATATTCCAATCATCACGGTCGGCAATATAGTCTGCAAAAGCTTTCTCGCAAAGACAGGCTCCCGCAACACCAAGGTTGATAAGATCCGCTCCTAAATGCCAGGCGGTCTGGGCAACATAGCTTAGATGTGGCCCCTCGCAATCGAAACCATGTGTAATGCTGGTACCATATGCCAGATACCTGATCCCAGGAACTTCTTCAGGATGTGGCGGACGGATGTCTTTTCCAATAATGTCATGCAGAATCAACGGATCGCGCCGCCTACCGCCCAAAATCAGGCGTACCACATTTGGTGCAAATGGTTGGTCTTTCCACCACCGGTTCTCCAGTTTCTGAAGCCGTAGCTGTTGATTAATACGGATGGTTTTTGGCTTTTTTCCAACAGTATACCGTTCCCGGCTATCAAAGGTACCGTAAAATAGTGTGACGTCTGTTTCCCCTTCAGAAGAGAGTGTAACCTGGCAATCTTCACTTACGCTGACAAAACGAATTTCGCAATTGTCCGGTTGCAGAACACGCATTTGAGCATTTTCGTTAAGATTACCCCGAACTTCTTCAGGAATGCGTTGCAAACGTTTACTACTATTAAATGTTTGCAATGCTGCTACATTATGCAATTCGACATTTTCGTATATCATGCTTTCCTGCGCACTATTCCTGTGTTAAATGATCTTTACCCTGCACGATAGCTGCACATTACCAGCACAAAAAGTAATGTGATAACTGTTGCAAAGAACAGACCGAATAAAATTACTCCACTGTGCTTAATCCTTTTAGAATAAATAACTAATTATTTATTCCCCTTTCGCGTCTATTTATGGTAACTATTTTCTGAATACCTTTGAAATTTAATTGTTTTCCTCCATCCAGTTTAGTGCCTTAAAAACTTGATTATGATTACCTGAAAATATAATTGTGTCGTAATTTTCAATGATTAAATCTTTTAAGGAATCTGTCAGGATAGCATTTTTACGAATAACACCGATAATATTTACATTCTCATAATTAAATGGCGCGAGATCCACTATCTTTTTTGAGATATATTTAGAATGAGGACTGATAAAGAACAGTTCATTGTCCTGTTCAATAAAATCCAGCATAGCAACCTTCCAGGCGTCCTGCGATTCATCTTTAAAGAAAAAACGATAATGTTCCTTTCTCAAAAGATTGGTTTGAATACGTGCTACATGATCAGGCATATTGTAAAACTTAAGAATATGGTGAATAAATATTAAGGAGGTTTCCATATCCTGTGAAAGTACAAGATCAGCACCCGAATTATATAAATGTTCCACCTGGGTCACATAGCTGACCCGCACAATTATTTTCAGCGCTGGATTTAATTTGCGGGCCATACTTGCAGTTTGTCGGGCCGCGTCTATATCATTAATGGCTATAACCATCAAAGATGCTTTTTGAATTCCAACCAGGTTCATATTTTCCTGACGGTCGATATTACCAAAATATATTTGCTCACCCAAAGCTTTATATTTTTTAACCGTTTTCGGATTCATCTCAACAATTAAATAAGGAATGTCCAGTAACTTTAAAATACGGGCAATATTTTGACCATTTACCCCAAAACCGGCTATAATAGTGTGGTTTGTGGGCAACCTGGTGTCTGAACCGGAAGACATTCCTTTTTTCAGCCTGGCATACCCGGAAATTTTTTTGCCGATTTTTAAGGCCAGGGGGATGGTAAACATACTCAGTATGGCTGATGATAATAAAATCTGGTGAATTTCCGGATCGAATAGATTGAAATCCTGAGAGATTTTTAACAGTATAAATGAGAATTCACCGATATGCGCCACACCGAAAGCAGTCATAAAGCCAATATTTAACGGATTTTTAGAGACAACAAATAAGAACAAGATCAGAATAATTTTTACGGCTATAATAATCAAAGTTAAAGCGACAATTTCTGCAAAATAGATTTTGAAAAAAGAGATATCAACAAACATACCTATCGATATAAAAAATATAGAATTGAAAATGTGCTTTGAGGTAACAAAATCGGTATTAATTTGATGGGCATAGTCAGAATCGGAAATGGCAATACCCACAATAAAAGCACCCATGGCAAATGAAATTCCTAATTGATGTGCAAAAAGTGCCGTCCCGAATAAGAAGACGAATACTGTCACTATTAATAAATCCGGGATACGGGCAATTATTACAAGATTAAAAATTCTTGGAAGTATCCATTTGCTCAAAATATAGATTAATATTACGCTGCCTAAAGCTATCAAAACTTTTGTGCTAATTGTAATGGCCGGAACTTCTGTCAGTTGGTTAATAAATGGAATGAAAATCATGGCAGGAATCAGAATTGCATCTTGAAATAATAAAATGCTTGTCATTTTTAATCCGGCCGGAGAATTAAGATCATCTTTATCCTGCAAAAGCTTTAAAACTATGGCAGTGCTGCTTAAAGCAAGAATAAAACCCCCCAATAAGGCATGTTGAAGAATCAACCCGTACCAAAAAAACAAATAGGAAAAAACCAGCCAGCTCGTTATTACCTGCAGACCGCCGAAGAACAAGAAGTCTTTATACATTCGTTTTATCTTCTCTAACGAAAATTCGAGTCCAATACTAAACATCAGCAAAATAATGCCAATTTCTGCCAGAATTTCGATTTCAGATGTTGATTTGACCAATTGTAAGGCGGAAGGGCCAATTATGACACCGGTAAGCAAAAAGCCAATAACGGGAGGAATTCGAAACCTTGAAAGGACCAGAATAATACATATCGCTAAAAACAGGACAAGAACAATGTCGGTTAATAAAATCATGATTAAATATAAACCAACATTGGGAAATTAGAAATATTCAGATTTAATTTTTTCAAGTTTTCATTAATGTTTTTGCCTGAATGATCCATTTATCTTTTTCAATACGATTACTGAAAGGTCCAATATGTTTTGAAATTTTTTCTATTTCCGTTTTATCCCAATGGGCAATTTGTTCGAATCTATCTATACCTAATTGATTTAATTTTGATTCCAGTATACTGCCAATACCATTAATTTTTTGAAGATTATCTTTAACGTTTTTTAGTGATGTTTTTTTTGGTTTCTCACGATTTAAATATTTATGCAGATGCCATCCTATTAGGAAACCTAAAAATGCTGCCAGCAATAGCCACAATACGATTTTAAAAAACAAATAAATCATAATTATTTATTCTCCTTTACTATAAATTCC
>CAVRRG010000006.1:0-16113 GCA_963723365.1 Calditrichota bacterium
CCATGTATTGCTCACACTGGTGAAAGTATTGTTGTAGCGCCTAGTCAGACTTTGTCAAACCGTGATTATCACTATTTGCGGGAAGTGGCTATAAAAACTATTAAGCATCTTGGGATAATCGGAGAATGCAATATCCAGTATGCTTATAATCCAAAAACAGAGGAATATCGTGTAATTGAGGTGAATGCCAGACTATCAAGAAGCTCTGCCCTGGCATCAAAGGCAACCGGTTACCCACTCGCTTTTGTAGCTGCAAAACTGGGACTAGGTTATGGTCTATTTGAACTTTCTAATGCCGTGACCAAGACCACCAATGCTTTTTTTGAACCGGCCTTGGATTATATAGTTGTTAAGATTCCGCGCTGGGATTTAAGGAAATTCAGAAACGTTTCTACACGCATTGGCTCTAGTATGAAGTCTGTTGGAGAGGTGATGGCTATTGGTCGTAATTTTGAAGAAGCACTCCAAAAGGCTATTCGTATGCTGGAAAACGGTCCTGTTGGTTTCGCGGGAAATCCTGATATCACTTTTGAAGACCTGGAAGATGAAATCCACAGACCAACAGATTACAGAATTTTTGCAATAGCCAATGCGCTGCGTGAAGGTATCTCTGTTGATAAAATCCATGCCTTGAGTCATATAAATAAATGGTTTCTATACAAACTGCAAAATATTATTCATATAGAAAAAGAATTAGCCCAAAATAAAGTGCAAGATATTAGTCACGAATTGATGTTTAAGTCAAAGTGCCATGGTTTTTCTGACAAACAATTGGCTAAAATATGTGCAAATACAGAAACGGCTGTGCGCAACAAGAGACATGAACTGCAAATACATCCATTCCTTCGGCAAATCGATACTCTGGCTGCTGAATATCCGGCACAAACCAATTATCTTTACCTGACATATAATGCCATAGAAAACGATGTAGAAAAAGAATTTAATAATTATGTCCTTATCCTGGGCTCCGGAGCTTACCGTATTGGCAGTTCTGTAGAGTTTGATTGGTGCGCGGTTAATGCCGGAAGAGCCTTACGTCAGATGGAATACAAAACCATCATGCTTAATTACAATCCGGAAACGGTAAGCACAGATTATGATGAGTTTGACATGCTTATCTTTGATGAAATAACTCTGGAAGTGGTTGTTGAAATATTCAAAAAGCTATCACCTTTAGGAACAATTGTCTCTATGGGCGGGCAAATCCCCAACAATCTTGTAGTTCCTTTAAAAGAAGCTAATATCCCTATTCTTGGTACCACACCGGATTCCATTGATAAAGCTGAAAACCGCAGGAAATTTTCTGATTTGCTGGATAGTATCTATGTAGATCAACCCATGTGGCAGGAACTTACTTCAATGGATCAGGCCTTCAACTTTGCTAATCAAGCCGGATATCCTGTTTTGGTAAGACCCTCTTATGTTCTAAGTGGAGCGGCAATGGCTGTTGCCTCAAATCCAAGCGAACTGCAAGAATATTTAAATAAGGCTATAGAAATTTCACCTGACCATCCAACAGTTATCAGCAAATTTTATACAAATGCCAAAGAGATAGAATTTGACGCAGTAGCACAAGACGGCAATATATTAGCGTATGCTATTTCGGAGCATGTGGAAAATGCTGGTGTACATTCTGGTGATGCCACCCTTGTATTTCCTCCACAGATGATTTACCTGGAAACTATGCGCAGAATCAGAAACATTGCCAAAAAGATCGCACAAGAACTTAAAATCACCGGGCCCTTCAATATTCAGGTACTGGCCAAATCAAATAAAATCAAAGTAATTGAGTGTAATGTTAGAGCTTCGCGCAGCTTTCCATTTGTTTCTAAAATTAGCAGACAAAATTTTATAGATTTAGCTACTCAAGCTATAATGGGAAAAGAAGTTCAAAAACTTGATCAACGCTTTTTTGAATTTGATTATGTAGGAGTTAAAGCATCACAATTTTCTTTTACCCGTCTGGAGGGAGCTGATCCGGTGCTTGGAGTCGAAATGGCTTCCACCGGTGAGGTAGGTTGTTTGGGGAAAGATTTTAATGAAGCCTTCCTAAAATCACTCATTTCTGTTGGCTACCATTTTCCGGTAAAGAGTATCCTTATATCATCCGGTTCAATTGAATCTAAAGCTGAATTATTAGAATCTCTTGCTATCTTCAAGGACTTAGGAGTTCAATTTTTTGCTACGGGCGGGACTGCAAAATTTATGAAGGCTAATGGATTTAATGTTCAAAAACTATATTGGCCATTGGAAGATAAAACGCCCAATACCGTGGAGTATATCAAAAGCGGTCTAGTAGATTTAGTAATTAACATTCCTAAAAGTTTCCAAAAAGAAGAACTTACAAACGGTTATCATATACGTAGAACAGCGGCGGATTTTGGAGTGATGCTTATTACAAATCGTCAGATTGTAATGCGTCTTGCCGAAGCTCTGACTGCCCATTCTAATAACCTCGATGAATTGGAAATAAAACACTGGCGGGAATACTCATAAAAAAAGAGAGAAATTATCTATCCTTTAATTGGTGTGATATGGAGGCCCATATTTTTAACTCACAAAGGAGTAGAAGTTCTTAAATAATTTCTCTCTCAACCAACGACCTAACTTCCCTTGCTTAATGCATTTTCTATGCCAAAAAAATAGGTTCTGCTAAAGTCTATTAATATAAGGCTATGACTTTTTAATAATATATTTTATTTGAAGGAATGTATGGGTATTCAACATTTTTATGGCGAATATTGAGACAATAAATTTCGAACGAGTTTAAAATAATATTGTTTTAAAGATCCCAGGAGGTTCCCTGTTCGGAATCTTTTAAGGTAATACCCAGTTCTGTAAGCTTATTGCGAATTTCATCTGCTAAATCCCAATTTTTCTCTTTACGCAGTTGTGCCCGCAAACTTATAACCAATTCCATCAGACCATCTAGCTTATCATAGGATCGACTTGCTACATCATCAAATGTCTCCGGTAAAAGTCCTAAAACATCATTAAGAAAATAAATAAATATTTTTTTTAATTTTTCAAGCACTGAAGCAGATTTTTCTTTGCCCTCTAACCAGGGATTTACTTTTTTTAGAAAATCAAAAGTCGCCGCAATAGCACGTGGACTGTTAAAATCATCATCCATTGCTTCTCTAAACTTTGTCTCAAAATTCTCAATTTCATTTTCAAAGGCTTGGTCGTTGCTTTCGCTATTAGCTTTCTCTGAAAAAACTTTTGCCACTGTTGAATGAATTTTTTGAAGACCTTTTTCGGCAGCATCGATGGCCTGCTGGCTAAAATCCAGAGTAGAACGATAATGGCTGCTAAGAATAAAAAAACGGATAGCTAATGCTGAGTGTGTTTCCAAAGCTTTTTTTATGGTCGTAAAGTTACCAAGCGATTTACCCATTTTCACGCCATCAACCGTAACCATATTATTATGCATCCAGTAGCGGGCAAAGGGTTTTTCGTTAGCGGCTTCACTTTGCGCAATTTCTGATTCATGATGCGGGAATTTATTTTCTAACCCACCACCGTGAATATCAAATGTTTCTCCAAGATATTTATTAGACATGCAGGAGCATTCTAGATGCCAGCCGGGATAACCCCTTCCCCAGGGACTATTCCATTGCATAATGTGTGTATCATCCGCCTTTTTCCAGAGCGCAAAATCAGCCGGGTTCTTTTTGTCAGTGCTTACTGCAACCCGATGTCCTTCCTTCATTTCATCTACGCTGCGTCCGGAAAGCTTACCGTATTTGGGAAATTTTTCAATAGAGAAATAAACATTCCCAGAATTCTCATAAGCATAACCTTTGTCCATAAGGATCTGTATCATTTCAATTTGTTCAGGAATGTGTCCCGAAGCTCGTGGAGAAATATCCGGTCTTAAAACATTGAGACAATCCATATCTTCAAAATAGCTGCGGGTATAGTTCTCCACTACTTCCATTGGTTCAAGTTTTTCCAGGCGGGCCTGTTCGGCTATTTTATCTTCCCCTTCATCGGCATCACTTTGAAGATGACCCACATCAGTAATATTTTGCACATAGCGTACTTTATAACCCAGATACCGAAAGTAACGGACAATGATATCAAAACTGATATAACTTTTTGCATGTCCCAGGTGAGAATCTCCATAAACAGTTGGTCCACAAACATAAATTCCTGCAAAACCCGGAATAACTGGTTTGAAAGATTCTTTTGTGCGGGACATCGTATTGTATAATACTAAATTATTTTTTTTTATGTTCATCGTCTAATTACTTCCTGCACAATGCTTTCTATTAATTCACTAAAAGAGTAGCCAACTTCTGCAGCTGCTTTTGGAACAAGGCTGGTAGATGTCATACCTGGTAAAGTGTTCAATTCTAAAATAACCATTTCACCATTATCTTTTAATAAAAAATCTACCCGCGCATAACTTACACAACCCAGTAGATTATACATTTTTAAAGCATTGTATTGAATTTCCTTTGTCTTCGCCTCGCTGAGTGCAGCCGGGACTTCATAACTGCTCATTCCTGGTGTATATTTACATTCGTAATCATAAATGCCATGCTGCGGTTTAATATGTACTAATGGTAATACTGCACCGTTTAGAACCGCGGCTGCAATTTCTTTCCCGGATACAAATTCTTCAATAAGTACTTTGCTGCCATATTTAAATGCATTTAAAACAGCTTTCGGCAAATCTGTACCGTTTTCTAAAACTGTATGGCCAAGTGAAGATCCGCCATCAGCGGGTTTAACAATTACAGGCATTGGAAAGTTTGAAAGATCGGGTAATTTTTCCTTGATACTTCTTAAAGTAAAGTATTTTGCCACAGGCAAACCATTGCGCTCTAAGAGCATTTTTGATATCTCTTTATCCATAGCCAGCATGCAAGAAACAGCACCCGAACCTGTATATTTTATTCCAAGTTCATCGAGTAGTGTTTGAATGACTCCATTTTCGCCCTTTCCGCCATGAAGACCATTAAAAACAATATCGACTTTTAGTAATTTCAACAAATAGAGGTTTGAATATAATCCTGGCTTTAAACTATTTATTTCAGGAACATCAATATGCAGTTCCTTTATTAATTCAGTTAACGACAGGCCCGGATCAAATTCTATAACTTTGTGTCCGTTTTCTACCAGCGCAGTCGCGATATTTTTACCAGAATTTAAAGAGACTTCGCGTTCGGGAGATGTTCCTCCCATTAAGACTGCAATTTTCATAATTATTTATTTTTCTCTATTCTCACCCAACTATCGCGCAAGCCAACAGTTTTATTAAAAACAGGTTGGCCTTCTTTCGAATCTTTGCTATCCACAAAAAAATAACCGATTCTTAAAAACTGGTAAGATATACCCTGTTTAGCTTCTTTTAAACACAGTTCAGCCTTAGCAGTGACTTTTTTTAAGGAAAAAGGATTCAGTGCTTTATCCAAATCATATTTATCGGGTTCGGGTTCCTTAAATAAATGATCATACAATCTCACTTCTGCATTATAGACATGAGGAGCGGAAACCCAATGCAGGGTACCTTTTACTTTACGACCATCATCAGACCAGCCTCCTTTTGTCGCTGGATCATATGTACAATGTATTTCAGTAATATTTCCTTCAGCGTCTTTAATAACATCTTTGCAAATGATGTAGTAGGCATGTTTTAATCGTACTTCTTTTCCGGGAGCCAATCGAAAATATTTCTTAGGCGCCTCTTCCATAAAATCTTCTCTCTCAATATAAAGCTCTTTTGAAAATAAAACTTTGCGTTTTCCGGCAGATTCATCTTCAGGATTATTAACAGCGTCAAGCTCTTCAACTTTATCATCCGGATAATTATCAATAACAACTTTTAAAGGATTTAATACAACCATTACTCTCACTGCAATTTTGTTTAAATCTTCTCTCACAAATGATTGCAATTGTGCCACATCTACCAAACTATTGGCCTTTGCTACGCCAACACTATCACTAAAATTACGAATTGCCTCTGCTGTATATCCGCGTCGCCGTAATCCGGCAATAGTCGGCATTCGGGGGTCATCCCAACCGCTGACTATACCATCTGCAACAAGTTTCAAAAGTTTACGCTTACTCATTAGAGTATACGACAAATTTAAACGTGCAAATTCAATCTGCCTTGGTGCATGAACTCCAAGTTGTTCAATAAACCAATTATATAAGGGACGATGATCCTCAAATTCCAAAGTGCATAAAGAATGACTGATTCCCTCAATTGAATCGGATTGACCATGCGCCCAATCGTACATTGGATATATGCACCATTTATTTCCTGTCCTGTGATGACTTTCTTTTAAGATTCTATACATTACAGGATCACGCATATTAATATTGGGATGAGACATGTCTATTTTTGCTCTTAAAACTCTTGTACCACTTTCAAACTCACCTTTACTCATTTTTTTAAAGAGATCAAGATTTTCGGTGATATTTCTATTTCGATAGGGGCTGTCTTTGCCAGGTTCTGTGAGGGTACCACGATACTGCCTTATCTGGTCGGAATTAAGGTCTTCAACATAGGCTTTACCTTTTTCAATTAAAGTAATGGCCCAATCATATAGCTGATCAAAGTAATCTGAGGCATAGAATTCATTTTTACCCCAATCAAAACCGAGCCAGGCAACATCTTCTTTAATTGCCTGAACGTATTCGTCTTCTTCTTTGGTAGGATTTGTATCATCAAAACGCAGATTACATTGGCTTTTGTATGCTTTCGCTAATCCGAAATTTAAGCAAATAGCTTTAGCATGCCCAATGTGCAGATATCCGTTTGGCTCAGGAGGAAATCGGGTTAATACTTTTTTATACTTACCCTGTGCAAGATCTTCTTCAATAAACGTCCTGATAAAATTAGACGGTGTCCCTGATATTTTTTCTTCCTTACTCATAATAATGTTTATTGTTTAATATTAAGTACTTTTGTTAAGACTTCACAAACCTTGTCTTTGCCAAAAACATCAATTACCAGCGGTAAATCCGGACCTGAAACTTCTCCGGTTAAAGCCACCCGCACAGGTTTCCATAACAATGGTCCTTTTATCGCTGTTTCATTTTGGATCTCTTTCATTACAAGCGGGAATAAATCTGAATTTAGGGTATCCATTTTTGAGACTTTATCAAATAAAGATAGCAGAACCTGTTTTGCTGTGTCCGGACTGAGAATTTCCAATGCCTGCTCATCTTTAATTTCAAAAGAATTTTTTGTAAAAATTTCTACTATTTCAGCAACTTCATCTGCTTTTTCAACACGTTTTTTAAGAGCCTGAATTATTTTTGATGTTTTCGCCGCATCAGAAACATCAACACCCGCTTCCTTTAAATAAGGTGTGAAGTACTCAACTGATTTCTCTTCTGATATTGAGCGAATATATTGGCCATTCATCCAGTTTAATTTCGTTACATCAAAAATAGCACCAGCTTTATTTACCTTATCTAAAGAGAAAGCCTCTATTAATTCATCCATACTAAAAATTTCACGGTCATCTTCTGCCGGATTCCAACCGAGAAGTGCAACAAAATTAATGAGCGCCTCAGGGAGATACCCTTTTTTTCGGTAATCTTCTACAGCAACATCGCCTTGCCGTTTGCTCAATTTAGACCTGTCCGCATTTAGCAATAACGGTAAGTGAGCAAATTTTGGCAGTTGCCAGCCAAAAAAATTATAAAGAAGTATATGTTTGGGAGTGCTGGGCAGCCATTCCTCACCCCTGATAACATGAGTTATACCCATTAAGTGATCATCGACAATATTAGCCAGATGATATGTCGGGTAACCATCACTTTTTAAGATTACCTGATCTTCTAAGTTTTCATGTTGAAAATGTACCTGCCCGCGTATGATATCATTAATGATTGTTTCACCTTGCGTTGGAACTTTCATTCGTATCGCATATTTTTCATTTTTCATACGTTCCCGGGCTTTACTTTTAGAGTATTCCCGATAACGTCCGTCATATTTTGGGTCTAGACCTTTTGCCAGTTGTTCTTCACGAATTTGTTCAAGTTCTGCAGGTGTAGCAAAACATGGATATGCTTTATCTTTATCAATTAGCTCCTCAGCATATTTTTTATAAATCGCTAAGCGTTTTGATTGCTGATAAGGACCTTTAGCGCCTTCGTTATGAATACTTTCATCAAACTCAATCCCAGCCCACTCCATAGTTTCAAAAAGGTTTTCAATTGCACCTTCAACAAATCGGTTCTGGTCAGTATCTTCGATTCTTAAAATACACACACCATTATTTTTGCGGGCAAACAAATAATTATACAAAGCTGTTCTTAAACTTCCAATATGGACAAAGCCTGTAGGGCTTGGCGCAAATCTAACTCTAACTTTTGACATTTTTGTTTTTCTTTTTCATTATATATTTGTATACAATAAAACCAATCACAATAACGGTAATTGCGATAACAATATTATTATACTGGCTTACAATATTAGTAATATTTTCCCAATTTACTCCAAGCATATAACCTGCATACATCAATAATCCGTTCCAAATAAGCGCACTTAATAAGGATAAAACAAGTACTTTTAACCAAGTTAACCCAACCATTCCAGAAAAAAGGGAAATTACACTGCGGGTGCCGCTTAAAAACCTGTTGGCAAAAATTACCCAATATCCCCAGTTGGAAAACCAAATTTTTGTTTTTTCAATATTTTCAACGCCAAATATTTTAGCCCGTTTTTCGTTCTCAACAAATCTTCTTCCGAAAGTGAGCCCAATAAAATACATGGTCATAAATCCAAGAACACTACCAATGGTTGTTGAAAGCCAGACACCGACAAAACTTAATTTTCCAGTTGTTATTAAATAAGCCCCCAATACGGTCACTGTATCGCCGGGTATGGGCGGGAAAGTGTTCTCAACAAAGGCACTGATAAAAAGAATGGTGTATGCCGTAAATGGTTCGACCTGGTCAATAAGAGACTCAATATAATCAAGCATTAACGCTATTAATCCTAATTTTTAAAACTCAAAAATTACAACATATTTTTTAATAAAGCCTGTTTATTTTTCAAAATTTCAAATAAAAAAACCTTCAGGGAAAATTAATCCTGAAGGTCTTAACACTGTAGCATATACAAATTAGTATATGAACATTGCATCTCCATAACTATGAAAACGGTATTTATTTTTTATCGCTTTTTTGTACGCATCCATCATGGTATCTTTAGTGGAAAAAGCGCAAGCTAACAAGAATAGAGTTGAACCGGACACATGAAAGTTTGTTATTAAAGCATCAACAATTTTAAAATTATAAGGTGGGTGAATATATTTATCTGTCCACCCTGAATTTGCTTTTACAAAGCCATCAACAGTGGCGGTTGTTTCTAATACACGCACAGTCGTTGTACCAACAGCTACTATTCGACCACCGTTTCTCTTAACTTCATTAATTGCTTCTTCAGATTCTTTTGGAAGTTCATAATATTCAGAATCCATTTGATGTCTGGATAGATCTTCAACCTGAATCGGTCTGAATGTACCTAAACCAACATGCAAAGTTAAAGGTATGATCTTAACACCTTTCTCTTTTAGCTTGTTGATTAAATCTTCAGTGAAATGTAAACCAGCCGTCGGGGCAGCAACCGCACCAATTTTTTGTGCATAGACCGTCTGATATTTTTCTTTATCCAATTCTTCAGCTTCTCGCTTGATATATGGCGGTAGAGGTGATTTACCAACCTTGGCTATCAAATCAAAAAAATCCTGCCCATTATAATCAAAACGAACAACACGGCCACCGGAGGTGGTATTATCAATAACATCACATCCCAAATCTTCTGTAACCTGAATACGATTACCGACACGTACTTTTCGGGCAGGTTTAACTAAAACTTCCCACATTGTTGTTGCAAGCTGCCTTAAAAGTAATAGCTCAACTTGAGCATCTGTTTTATCTTTAACACCAAAAATGCGGGCCGGAAACACTTTGGTTTCATTAACAACCAGAGCGTCCCCTTCATTAAAATAATCGATGATCTCCTTGAATACTTTTTCATCCAATGAAGAATCCTTCCGATTAACGACCATCATCCGTGACTGATCCCTTACATCAACAGGGTATTGTGCCACAAGTTTATTTGGAACGTTAAATTGAATATCAGAAAGCTTCATAATGTAACTCCTAACTACTTATGTTTTTAAAATAAGGAACTTTGTTCGGTCCCTTTGTTATTTTTAATTGTTAATCCAAAATGTTCATATGCTAAGGGCGTAACCATTCTGCCACGGGAAGTTCTTTTAAGAAATCCCTGTTGGATTAAATAGGGTTCATAAACTTCTTCAATGGTATCACTTTCTTCAGAGACGGCCACGGCAATAGTATTCAATCCAACAGGCCCGCCCTGGTATTTTTCGATTATTGTTAGCAATACTCTTTTATCCATTTCATCCAGACCTTTACTATCTACGTCAAGCCGCTTTAAGGCATCAGTCGCTACTTCCTTGGTAATTTTATTATCTGCCAAAACCTGAGCAAAATCTCTTATTCTTCTTAATAGACGGTTTGCAATTCTTGGTGTACCTCGTGATCTTTCGGCTATTTCCATAGCCCCATCCTTATCAATTTCTATATTTAATATTTTGGCAGATCTCATTATAATTGAGAATAAATCTTCAGCCTTGTAATAGTTCATTCGCAAAACAACACCAAATCTGGCCCGCATAGGAGCTGTTAATAACCCGGCCCGGGTAGTTGCTCCAATTAATGTAAAAGGCTCTAAATTAAGTTGAACAGAACGCGCACTTGGCCCTTTGTCGATAATAATATCAATATGATAATCCTCCATAGCCGAATACAGATATTCTTCTACGACACTGTTAATCCTGTGAATCTCATCAATAAAAAGTACATCTTTATGTTCCAGATTCGTCAACAAGCCAGCTAAATCACCTGGTCTTTCCACTACGGGTCCCGAGGTGCTCTTTATGTCCACCCCTAATTCCCGGCTCAGGATCATTGCTAAAGTGGTTTTGCCTAAACCAGGCGGACCATATAACAAAACATGATCCAACGCTTCGCCTCGTTGTTTTGCTGCTTCAATAAATACAGACAGGTTTTCTTTAACTTTTTCCTGACCAACAAAGTCACTTAATTTTTGAGGACGCAGAGTTATTTCAAATTCGTCATCTTCGAGAATTCTGCCAGGGCTGATTGCTTCATTCATAAATTAAATAACCTGTAATGCTTTCTTTAATAAATCTTCAACTACTTTTATTTTTTCGTCTTTTTGAGCCTTGTTAACTGCTTTATTTGCTGCACTCCTGGTATATCCTAAGGACAATAATGCCAGAATTGTTTCCTGCTCTACTCCATTAAAGGAGGATAATCCTGTTTCTGAATATACATCTGTCCCAGTTTCCAGCTTCCCAAATTTATCCTGCAGTTCAACAACTAGTCTTTGAGCTGTTTTTTTCCCGACACCGGATATCGAATTTAATTTATTTTCGTCAGCTGTTTGAATAGCGTAAACAAGTTCTTCTGGAGTCAATCCCGACAAAATTGTTTGTGCTAATTTAGGTCCAATTCCTGATATCGAGAGCAAGCTTTTAAAAATCTCCCGTTCTTTCTCATTACTAAATCCATAGAGCTGAAGGGCGTCTTCACGAACATGAAGGTAGCATTTAAGCTTAACCTTACTTCCCGCATCTGGTATATTTTGATATGTCGATAATGATATCTTTAGCAGATAACCAATTCCATTAACATCAATAACTATCTCAGTAGGATTTTTTGATTCTAATTTTCCTTCTAGGAACTCATACATTTATTTTTTTGTCAATCCCATCGATTCAAGCTGCAGTCTATTCCATTTACATAAGGCCACAGCGAGTGCATCAGATGCATCATCAGGTGTGATTTTTTCTTTGATTCCTAAAATATTAGATACCATGAAATTAACCTGATTTTTGGCTGCTGCACCATTACCAACAACAGACATCTTTACCTCACGTGCTGTAAATTCAGATACCAAACACTTATTTTTTGTTGCTGCAACAATCGCTGCTCCCCTTGAATGGCCCATGACGATTGCGGTTTTAACATTCTCCGCGTAAAAGATATCTTCAATAGCGACATGATCTGGTTTAAACTCTTTAATTATATCATTTAAGGAATTAAAAATATAATCTAAGCGTTGCGCTAAACTGTTTTTTGAACTTGTTTTTATAGTCCCAAACTTTAATAATGTGGCTTTTTTATTTTTTATTAGAATTAATCCATACCCTGTAACATTCAATCCGGGATCAATTCCCAGTATGCAGATTTCATTCATTAACTAGACAGTATTTTTTCCATTTCCGCATCATCTATTTCAAAATTTGCATAAACATTCTGGATATCATCGTGGTCGTCTAATATGTTCATTAATTTTATCAATTGCTCAGCACCTTTTCCCTCGATATCAATTGTATTTTTAGGTATCATTGTCAATTCAGCACTTTCCATTTCGATTTCTTTTTCCTCAAATTCATTGCGGACATTGTTGAATTCTTCAAAAGAAGAGTAGATGACATAAGCGTCTTCGTTTATTTCCATATCTTCAGCACCACAATCGATGGCTATTTCAAAAAGTTCTTCTTCAGAATATTTTTCAATAGGAACACAAATCATTCCTCTGCGCTCAAACATCCAGGCTACACTGCCATTTTCTCCCAAATTACCACCAAATTTACTGAGATAATTTCGTACTTCAGCAACAGTTCGGTTTTTATTATCAGTAACTGCTTCGATGAACATTGCTACACCGGCAGGACCATAGCCTTCATAGGTGACATCCTCATAGACTACTCCCGGCATTTCCCCTGTACCTTTTTTTATCGCGCTATCAATATTTTTTGCAGGCATATTTGCGCTTTTTGCCGCTGCTACTGCTACACGCAATCTGGGGTTCATTGCCGGATCGCCACCACCCACTCTGGCCGCAACCGTTAATTCTTTTATAAGTTTTGTAAATATTTTGCCCCGTGCCGCGTCTACTTTTGCTTTTTTGTGTTTAATAGAATGCCATTTGGAGTGGCCGGACATATAAAATTTCTCCCCGATTGCTGCTAAAAATAAAAAGTAAGAACTTAAAAAAGAAAAGAAACAATCTATTCTGTTTTAAATTCTTACCTTATAATACATTTAAAATTAAATTATTTGTGTTAAGTCTAATTCGATAATAAACATAACTAAGAAACAGAGCAGAAATTTACTAACAAACGGCAGGTTTTCCAAAAAAATATTTTGTAGTGTACTTGATTAAAATGGTTTTTTTTATTAAAGAGAATTACCTTGGGTAAGTTTTTTTTCAAAATAGGGAATTGTCATTTTCAATCCCTGTTCAAGCTTAACAGAGGGTTGCCACTTTAATTCTTTTTGAGCAAGCGATATATCAGGCTTGCGCTGAATAGGGTCATCGGAAGGAAGATCTTTAAATACAATTTTTGATTTAGAACCGACAATATTTATTACCGTTTCAGCGAGGGCTTTTATTGTGAATTCATCCGGATTTCCTATGTTCACTGGTCCGCTAAAATTTTTCTTTCCCATCATTTTAAAAGTTCCGTTTAGCAAATCATCAATATATTGAAATGAACGTGTTTGGGAACCATTGCCGTAAACAGTAAGATCAATATTCTGCAATGCCTGAAGGATGAAATTACTAACTACCCTGCCGTCATTTTTAGCCATTTTAGGACCGTATGTATTGAATATGCGAATAATTTTAACATCAACATTGTTTTGTCGTTTGTAGTCCATCATTAATGTTTCAGCCACTCTTTTGCCCTCATCATAACAGCTGCGTACACCTAAAGTGTTAACATTACCCCAATAACTTTCTTTTTGAGGGTGTTCTTTTGGATCGCCATAAATTTCCGATGTACTCGCCTGTAAAATTGTAGCTTTTACCCTTTTGGCTAAACCCAACATATTTATTGCGCCCATAATGCTTGTTTTTATTGTTTTCACAGGGTTGAACTGATAATGAATTGGAGAAGCGGGACAAGCAAAATTATAAATTTGATCAACCTCCAAAAGAATTGGTTGAATTACATCATGTCTTACAAGCTCAAAATTACTATAATCCATTAGGTGATTAATATTATCCTTGGAACCCGTAAAAAAATTATCCAGACAAATCACATCATGCCGCTGTTTAACAAGATTTTCACAAATATGTGAACCAATAAATCCAGCGCCGCCAGTAACTAAAATACGCAATTTCCCCTCCAGGTTAATTAAGACTAAGTTATATTAAATCTTAATTGTTTATTCAATTTAAGTTCTGTATTTTTAAGATAAAAGTAATTTTACAGGACCAGATATGTTATCCCATGCCTCAGAATATGGAATTCGTGCTCTCATATATCTTGCTTCAAAAAATGAACGGCAAACAATTCCAATCTCTGAAATATCAGAAAAACTAAATATTTCATTTCATTTTCTCACCAAAATTCTGCAAAAACTGACTCAAAAAGGATATTTGTTTTCAACCCGCGGGCCTCACGGTGGGATTAGTTTTGCAAAAGCTCCCGAGAAAATATCAATCATAGAAATTGTTTTCATTATTGATAATGATACTGTCTTTGACCGTTGCGTGCTGGGTCTGCCTGGCTGCGGAGAAGAGGATCCTTGTCCTATGCATGATAGTTGGGCTCTAGTAAAGGAAAAGTTAAAAGGGCGATTCGAAAAAACCTCTCTCGCTGAATTGGCCGAAAAAGTTAATAAAAGAAATGAACGTTTAATTTAATTTACACTAATTCGTTGATAATCTTGAGCAATATCTTGTTTTCGAAGGGCTTGTTTATTACACGATTTGCACCGTTTTCTAGGGCCTTCTGGCTCATCTTTTCTTGTCCATATGCTGAAACTACAACAAACGGAATTATGCTATTGGAGCTTCTAATTTTTTTTAAAAGAGTCAATCCGTCCATTTCCGGCATTTGAATATCAGAGATTATAATATCATATTTATTTTTGTTAAATAATATAAGTGCCGAACGGCCATTCTTAGCGCAAGTTAATTCCATGTCATGGTTTTTTAAAAACAAATCAACCATCTTGTGCATATTCAAATCATCATCCACAAAAAGAACTTTATTCATAAAAGTCTTATTCCTGAAGAGCCAGGCATTCTAAGAAATGGTCAAGTGTAGTAAAAAATTTGGCCAATGGAAATCCAACCACATTTGAATAACTTCCGTTTATTTTTTCAATAAGTATGGCTCCCTGACCCTGGATAGCATATCCACCGGCTTTATCCATTGGTTCTCCTGTATTTACATATGCCCATATTTCATCTTTATGCAAATCCCTCATTGTTACTTCTGTGCTAACAGTTTCAATGATTGTCTTTTCATATTTAAGGAGAAATAATCCAAAAGCGGTTAATACTATATGCTTTTGGCCTGCTAAAGATGTGAGCATTTCAAAAGCATCTTCTTCATTTTTTGGTTTTCCCAATATTTTATTATCAAGAACTACAATAGTATCAGCCGATATTACCAGAAAGTCAGAATGTTCAGCAGCAACCTGCTTGCCTTTTTGAAAGGCAACCTCCTGCACAAACTTATAGGGATCTTTTATGTTAATGGATTCTTCGTCAAATCCACTGGGAATAACTTTAAAATTAATTCCGGTTGTATTTAAAAGCTCAAATCGTCTGGGTGAGGCAGAAGCTAAAATTACATCTAAATGTTCCAGGTTTGTAATCAGTGAACAGATCATAACACCCCCTATATTAAATTGGTAAATTTACCCCTGCATATATAGCCGTCAGACCTACAAACATGTCAATTTTTAAAAGTAAACTTATCTTACCCAACCAGCGAGAATCGTTTTTAAACCACACACTTACTGATACAAAAAGCAGAACAGAGATAACACCAAACAGTACTATATAAATATAATAAACATTATAGTTAATTAGTACTATTGGAGAGAGTAAAAATACAATTAATACAGCAAAAATTATATTCACAATTAACAGTGATTTCTTCTTGCCAAATCTTCCAGGAAAGGTTATGGTGTTATGGATTAAATCTCCTTCAAGATCTTGTATATCTTTTAGGATTTCCCGTCCAAAGTGAAAGAAAAATGCGAAAACAGCGGGAATAATAC
>CAVRRG010000007.1:0-21885 GCA_963723365.1 Calditrichota bacterium
GCAGATTTTTGGTGATGACGATTGGGAAGAATTTTCGGAGAAATGGAATGTAAAAGTTAGCAATGTGAGTGCTTCCCTGTCTGAAAGAGCTGTAAAAAAGTATCAGCGTTCTCTAAAAGAGAGTGCCGTAGTAAGTTTAACAAACGCCGAAGATGGTGCTTATCTAAGCCGCTCCTTTTCATTAACGGATCCCCTTGAAGTTGAAGTTTATTGTATTGGTGAAGGCTGGAAAGACGAAATGTTTGACTATGGCTGGCTGATTGAAGCCAATACGCGAAAAAAAATATGGCAGATGCGCTATTCTAACACTGAGCATGCAGGAGGCGGCATAAAAAACAGGGTCGTCAGGCAAAATCTTATGTTACAAAAAGGTGATTATATAGTGTATTACAAAAGCGATGATACACATTCTGCCCAGGAATGGAACTCAAATCCACCCTATGACCCTGAATTTTGGGGAATTACGTTATTTGCCAAAGAAAAAACTTTTGACCGTTCAATTATAAAGGAATTAAAAACGGGCAAGGCCATAATCAAATTAACGCGCATTGGTGATAATGCCTACGAAGAAGAAGGACTGCAGGTTGAAAAGAGCGGGAATTTTAGAGTACATGCCGTCGGAGAAGGGAGCTCCGGAAAAATGTATGATTACGGCTGGATTGTTAATGCAGCAAACGGTGAGATTGTTTGGAAAATGAATTACCATGAGACTGAGAACGCGGGAGGGGCCTCTAAAAACAGGGAAGTAGACGAGGTTATTAAACTTGAAAAAGGAAGTTATATCGTATATTATAAAACGGATGGTTCTCATTCTTATGATGATTGGAATTCTGCTGAACCCCGTGAACCGCGTGACTGGGGTATTTCTATTTATCCGGTTGGAACAGGTGTAAATGCCAAAAAAGTTAATTCCCGAAGTATAAAAAGTGATAACATAATAGCAGAGCTAACACGTGTTAGGGATGATGAACACGTAAGATATCGTTTCTCATTAGATAAAAAGACTAAAATCAGAATCAAAGCTATTGGTGAGGGTACCTGGGATGAGATGTTTGACTATGGCTGGATTGTAAACGAAAAAACGGGACGCAAAGTTTGGACGATGCGTTTTAGAAATACCGACCATGCAGGCGGGGCCAAAAAGAACAGATTGCTGGATACCATTATCAGTTTAGATGCGGGAACTTATACTGTTCATTATATTTCTGATGACAGTCATTCATACGGGGATTGGAATATGAGTGCCCCATATGATGAAAAGGGATGGGGTATTACTTTATACCGTATTGATTAATAGTTATTTGGAGGAGATATGAGACTATTTGTAAAACTATTCATTTTTTCTATTTCGTTATCCTTATTCGGTGGATTGCTTGCGGGAGAAGTAGAGGAGACATTCAAAAAAAATATTCCTGTCGAATCAACGACCCGGCTTATGGTTGAAAACCGTAACGGCAGTATTGAAATATCCACCTGGAACAAGGCTGAAGTAGGTATCACCGCCTATAAAAAAGTTCGTGCTCCACATGAAGAAGATGCCTTAAAATTGTTGGAATCCCTGGAGATAGATATTTCAGTTCATAAGGATCACATTGAGGTAATAACAGAATATCCTCATTCCAGGGATCGCCGGGGTGGTGACGGTGGTTTTTTTGGATGGCTAATGGGAGAATCTTCAAGTATTTCGTATTCGGTTTCCTATGAGATAAAAGTACCTGATAAATTTGATCTTGATATAAGCAGCACGAATGGACGACTTGAAGTAGACGGCTCAGAAGGTAAAATAAGATTGAACACAACCAATGGTAAAATTATTGGTAATGATATCAGCGGATCAGCCAAATGCAGCACAACAAATGGAAGTATTAATGTATCTTTCAGAGAAGCTGCACAAGAAGATGAAATGAGTTTTACTTCCACAAATGGTTCAATAAAATTATACTTGCCAGCTGATATTAAGGCTGAGATTAAGGCTAAAACGACAAATGGCAGTGTTAAATGTGATTTGCCAACTACTGAAAAATATGGGAGATCGAAAAAACAGCTTGATGCCGAGATAAATGGTGGTGGGGATTTATATATCTATTTAAAGACAACCAACGGCAGTATTAAAATATATGAGAGTTGATTTATTATAAGTTTAGGATTTCAATTTAATATAAGTTCTACTTCCAGACATATGCTCTCAATTTGGGAGACCAGCTCCACAGGTGGTCACATGTTTTTTATTTTTTGCATTATCTGCTTTTTAATCTTTTAATTTTTCAGTTTATCCTCTATCTTTACGAATCAATTCTTGTTCTGAAATACGGAATCAAATGGCTAATAAAAATAAATCTTCAGCATCAAATATCGATAGCTGGATAGAAGAAATCGCTGCGGGAACCGGTTCAAAAACAGAAAAAGAAATAGATGTATTAGGTGATCAGCTTAATTTGTTTTTAAAAGATCAAATTCAATCATTTAAGAAATCTTCTACCGCTACCTGGAATAATATTGCGCACTCTGCCCAGACCAGTGATATGCTTAATCCCCTTGCCCAAAGGCTAAACCCTGATTTACTGTTTAATTTTGGTCAGTTATTATTGGATAAATCTCCTGATAAAATTCCAGATAATGAAAATCTCTTTAAGCAAGCCATTCATTTTTATTTAAACTTTTTTAGGCAGAGCTCATTTTTAATAAAAATCTATAAGCAGACCCGCTGGGAAAAGATTTTGTATGAACTTATCCTAAAAAGTAATTTTTCTGTTCCTGCCCTTTTTAAACAACGTATACAAGAATATGAAAGAAAATCGTTATTTAGGGTAATAAAAGGTAATAGTGTTAAGAATTCTAGCTGGCAAAATGTGAGTGAAGAAGTGCTTTTATATCAAAAAGGTCTTCTTGCCCTAATGGGGAAAGTTAGCAAAAAGAACTCCAAAATAGCTTTTTTGCTGGAAAATAGTTTACGTATGGCCATTCTCGATTTAGCCTGTCTCACTTCAGGTTTTGTAAATGTAATGATCGCCGCCAACAGCGTTCCTCAGCATGTGGAGTTTATTCTGAACCAAACAAAAGCAGGCATATTATTGGTTTCCAACGACAAACAATTAGCCAAAGTAAAATCAATTAAGTCCAGACTCCCTCATCTAAAAACAGTTGTTTTAATGGAAGGAACAAGTATTGAAAAGTGGGTAATTTCCTGGAAAGAGATGCTGGATTTAGCTGAGAATATAAAAGAACAAGCAATTGAAAAAGAAATTCAAAAAGTACATATAAATAATTTAGCCACAATTATGTATACCTCCGGCACAACAGGTGATCCTAAGGGCATTATGTTTTCGCAGATGAATCTGGTTTACAAAAGATTTTGCCGCGCTTTGGCGTTACCTGAAATTGGCAGCTCTGACAGGTTCTTATCTTTTCTGCCGCTTTACCATACGTTTGGCAGGTTTTTAGAAATGCTTGGATCAGTATTCTGGGGAGCTGAGTATATTTTCATGGAAAATCCTGCGCTTGATACCATGCTTAAAAACATGCGCAAAGTAAAACCAACGGTTTTTATAAGTATTCCTAAAAAATGGTATGAGCTTTATGGTCATATTTCATCCCATATAGATATAGAGTTCGATGATCCGGAAAAAATAAAACAGGCTGTCAAAGAAGCGAGTGGCGGCAGTTTAAAATGGGGCCTTTCTGCAGCCGGATTTTTGGAACCGGATATTTTCCATTTTTTTCAACGCAATGGAATAGAACTCATGAGTGGTTTTGGCATGACAGAAGCAACAGGTGGGATTACAATGACACCACCCTTTGAATATATAGAAAATTCGCTCGGCAGGGCTTTGCCCGGAATTGAAGCAATACTGGCTGAAGACGGGGAAATGCTAATCCGCGGTCCCTATGTTATGATTTCGTATTATGAAGGTGATGATAAAGTAAAAGCGGATCTGAAAAAATGGCTTCCAACCGGCGATATAATGAGGACGGACAGCAATGGTTTTTTTGAGATTATAGATCGTAAAAAAGAAATATATAAAAATATAAAGGGTGAAACAGTTGCCCCACAAAAAATAGAAAATTATTTCAGGGATTTCGAATTTGTTAAACAGGTCTTTTTGGTTGGTGACCACCGTCAGTTTAATACAGTGCTTATTTATCCTGATTATGATAATCATGATTTTAAAAAACTTGGATCTCAGGAACAGATCGATTATTTCTCCACCGCTGTTGTAACTGTTAACAAATTTCTAGCTTCTTTTGAACGTATAATTGATTTTCGAATCATCGAAAGAGCATTTACTGAACAGCATGATGAAGTAACGCCTAAAGGAACATATAAGCGCCGCAAAATTGAGCAAAATTTTGATGATGTAATAGAAACAATGTATACTCAAAATTTTATTACACTGTTCTGGAAGAAAAAAGAAATAAGGGTCCCTAACTGGTTTTTACGTGAAAAGAGTTGTCTGATAAGCGATATCAGAGTAAATGATAATGGAATAGAACTTCTAAAACACAATCAACTATTGGGATTAAAGGAAAATTTCGAAGACAAAAAGAAGATTATTATAGGTAATTATAGTTTTATTAACCGCATTAATTATATTGATTTCCAGATCATTTTAAATAATCCTTTATACTGGCTGGGCAACAATGATATTGTTAATTTTACCGGTAATTCGATTTACCAATGGTACCGCCTAGATACAGCCGACACCAGGATGCAATTTGAGTCAATCCAAAATCATGTTTCTCCCCCTCCCCAAATAAAAGAAAAATTTGAAGAAATAAGCAATGGCGAAGAGTATTCCCTGGAAGGACTGCATTATTCGGTACTGTTGTTTCAATCCTCAGATATAGAATTACAGAAAGAATGCGTGGATTATTTAAGTTTTATTTTAAAAGACAACACGCTTCCTCTCTTTAAGCTTGTTTTAAATATTATTCGCAGACCCCGACTGGCGCTTAATACTGCATCAAGAAGGCTTTTATTTGTTGCCGGATTACCTTTTTTTAAAGGTAGAGAATTTCAAAATTTTCTAAAATCGTATTTAAAGGCGGATGTACAACTTCTTGATACTGAATGCATAAAAAAAATAGTTAAACTGGCTAAAGGTGACGAAAATATAAAAGCAATCTATACTATTTTAAATGATGAAGTAAAACGTATACATGGCAATACACTTTCTCAAATAAGTTTTGCACCAAGTTTGTTTGATATTCTGGCAGAATACGGTATTCAGCATCCTACGCGTTATAAAATTGTACGTCAAATGCTGGTTAATTATCAACTGGCGGAATATATGCCGGAATTGGTTAGTACAGCCCGTGCAGCAAGGTTAAAAATGCTTAACGGTTTTAGGAACTGGTTGGGAAGAAATCAACCTGTTGCTGTGGATGTTGAAACCAGTGAGGAATATGAATGGGCTGATGTGATAACCTTTGAAGAATATATCCCCAAAAAAAATCAGGATATATTATTAACTGCACTTTCTGAATCTTCACTTATCCGCGAAGCAATTTTTCTCTTGTCGGGTGGAGCAATGATCCGTCTATACGATATTCCTCCCGGTGGGATCTGGATTAGCGAGATAGAGGAAACAACAGGTGCCTGGTTTTACAGATTATCAGTTCAAACGCGTTACCAGGGCGGTTACGATATTGCTTTATGCCTCAACAAAAGTGGTGATACAGACGAGTTAAGAAACGAAATTAACTGGCTCATACATATTTCCACTGTTCAGAGCGGCGAAAACCTTGTTGATAATTTTGGTGGTTACTGGCAGGACTATAAAATCTGGACAAAAGAATATTTTCCAACCAACTCAATCGAAAAATTTGTGACACGTATGGCCAGGAAAAAGGACAAAGAGAATAAGGAGAGAGCGCATCATCTTTGGCCTTTTATTGTTTGGAGTGCAGCCTGGGCCCATTTCCAGTTTTGGAAAAAAACCAATTACATGACTGAACTCGTTAATAAAAAAACTGAAAATATTGTCATTCCGCGTCATGATTATCATTCGGGAATAAAGTTTATTTCCATTGAAAAGAGGAAAAAATCTGACGGTCTCAAAAATTTTTTACAAGATTTTCATAGTCAATTTGTTGCCCGTTCTGAAAAAGAAAATCATGTACTTAAACATAAATCGATGTGGTTCTACATTTTTTCGGCGTTATTGAACTCAGAAGGGGAGTCGAAAGGAATTAAATTCATTGAAAATTTAATAAATACAAACAAAAAGCGTGACATGATAATAAAAGAAGCGCAAATTTTTTTAGATGATTATAAAAACAACGGCTATCTTCCTAAAAAATTGTATTTTGCGATTCGCAGATTTGCGCGCTGGTTTGAATTAAGTAAAGATGCTTCATTAAGTGCCCAGGCTCGCAACCTGATAGAGTTGTACGATACATATAATCTGACTGAACTTGAAAAAGAATATCCTGAAACTCGGACGAATTTTTTTCTGCATACAGTATTTAATGATTCATCAAAAGAATTAAAAAGTTTCATCCGCGATATTGTTCATAAACAGCATGATGAAACATATTCCACCGAGGATACTCTGGCACATCTCTCTGATTTGCAAAATAATTTTAATCTGACCGAAAAAGAAACTTTCTTTTTTGCCCGCCTCAGTTACCGTCACCTTAAACCGGAGGATGCAGCGGAATTTATCAGTGCACCCACAGAGGGCGAACAAAGGGCGGATGTTGTCATTCGAATGGAAGATTATGACGGTGAGTCATATATGGTGCGCAGACCTGTATCACCGAAAGAAATATCCCGTTTGCATCAGATATTTATGGAAGCGCAGCTTCCGGTAAGCTTCCGGCATGATCATCATTTCCTGATGGCCATTTCCGGCAGGGGGCATATAATTGGAGGATTGTTCTACAGTTATATTGAGGCAAAAACGGTTTATATGGAAAAAATTGTTGTCTCAAACCGCTATCGTAAAAAAGGTATAAGCGAGGGTGTAATGCAGGAATTTTTTAATAGAATGCGCGGTGAAGGGATGGAACAGGTAACCACAGGTTTTTTCCGGCCGGAATACTTTTACCGTTTTGGTTTTAAGGTAGAAAGAAAATACAGCGGGTTGGTAAAAAGTCTTAAAGATGAATAAGTATCTAACTAGTTTTATTTTTAGTGTGTCACTCCTAAAGAACTAAATATTCTGTTTTACAGATCAATTCCTGCAATTTTTCTCATGTCCTTTATTCTCTAATGACCTGATTTATAATCCCTCTAAAAGGTCAGTTTCTTTTTTTCTCTGAAGACTTCGCATGCATAAATGTGTATATTTAAACAAAATGAGTAAACCATTTTATAAAAAAAATTCAGGAGATTTGAAAATGCATTTTGATCCAAGTATTGATATCCAGGACAATTTAATTTTTGGAGAATTTGGTGGTGTAAATCCCTCAATTACTGATTCCGCAACTTTTACTTTTATGAGTCCTGAAAAGATGGAGGAACTCTTTGATCATGAAATTGAAGGCTGCTTTTTATATTCACGCCATTGGAACCCCATTAATAAATATCTTGCTGACGCTCTGGCGAAAATGGAGCATAGTGAAGCGGGTATAGTGACATCTTCGGGCATGTCGGCTATTAGTTGTGCTATCTTGCAGTTGTGCAGTGCGGGTGATGAAATAATTTGCAGCCGCACTATTTATGGCGGCACGTATGCCTTGCTTAAAAATTTTCTGCCAAAGTTTGGATTAAAAGTTCATTTCGTTAATCCACTGGATCATGAGCAGATAAAATCAAAAATCTCAAAAAAGACAAAAGCGATTTATTGTGAAGCAGTAAGCAATCCTCTTATGGAAGTAGCTGATATTCCGACATTGAGTAAGATAGCCAATGATCATAAGATAAAACTAATAGTGGACAATACTTTTAGTCCGCTTATCATTTCACCGGTATTATTAGGCGCGCATATTGTAGTTCATAGTCTCACTAAATTTATAAATGGCACCAGTGATTGCGTTGCCGGTTGTATATGTGCAAGTTCCGAATTTATTCATCAGTTAACCGATATTAATAGCGGGGCTTCTATGCTGCTGGGACCCGTATTGGATAGTAATCGTGCAGCAAGCATATTAAAAAACCTGCATAGTTTGCATATTCGCATGCAAAGGCATAGTGCTAACGCCATGTATTTTGCGGAACATTTTGAAAAGCTGGGCTTTAGGGTTCACTATCCCGGTCTTGCCTCGCATCCGCAGCATGAAATGATGACGAGAGAGGGCAACGACGGTTTTGGTTATGGCGGAATGCTGGCTATTGATATTGAAGACAGAGAGGTGGCCAAAGCATTAATGACCAGGATGCAGCAGGAAAAAGTGGGTTATTTTGCCGTTAGCCTGGGTTATTTTAAAACGTTATTTAGTGCACCAAGCCATAGTACATCCTCCGAGATTCCGGAAGAAGAACAAAAAGTTATGGGACTGGGGGCAGGATTAATAAGGATGTCAGTGGGACTAGATAATGATGCTAAACTTAGTTTTGAGCGGATAAAAAAATGTATGAGCGAACTTGGGTTAATAAAAAGCAATGGTCAAAAGAAAAAAGCTACCACTTTAAAATCCCATGTTTAATCTGCGCTTTTACGTTGTCCCGGATTTTGTTTAGGTCAAATATTTTGGGGTGGAAAGCCCACTCGTTAATCAGGTTACGTAAGCCACCTAAAACATAAAACAGGAATACACGGCCATCCACTTGCTCGCTGATAAAGTTTTTTCTTAGACCCGCGGTAAAAATTTGTCCAAAAGCTTTGAGGTAATGAAGGTAGTGGGCGTTTAAAGAATCATTTCTGCCGCGAATAAGCGGATTGTGCTCATTAAAAAATACAAGAGCTAAGCGCGGATTTTTTGAAAAGATATCGATAGTATTGTCGATCATTGCATCAATCTTTTCCAAAGGGTCTAGCGCTGTGTTTTCTGACAAATCCATCATTTGATCAGCCATTTTTTGCCAGATCTGTTCCAGAATTGTTCCCAGAATTTGCTGTTTACTGGAAAAATAATGATAGAGCACTCCCTTTGTGATTTTTGCTTTTTTCATAATATCCACAAGTTTGGCGTCCTGGTAGCCTTTCTCAGCAAAAAGATGAATCGATGTTTCAATGATTTTCTTTTCTATTTTATCGGGTGTTGGGTTGTGCATATACCTATCCTATATCAGAATTATGCAGTTAGTCTATTTAAATTATATGAAACGATCAAATTAAAAAATGGAGTCTTTTTGTTTTATTGTAACAGAATTAATTAAGGATTAATTTCGTTCCCATTTATGAACTAAAAATTACAGACATTATTTATGGATTTAAATAATTTAGAACGCTGGTTGCCGACAACAAAAAAAGAAGTGCAGGGAAGAGGCTGGGATCAACTGGATGTTATTCTAATTTCGGGTGACGCTTATGTTGATCATCCTGCATTTGGTCCGGCAGTTATCTCCCGGCTTCTTGAAAAAGAGGGTTTGAGAGTGGCCATTGTCGCCCAGCCCAACTGGCAGGATGATTTAAGAGATTTTAAAAAACTGGGTCCCCCGCGTTATTTTTTTGGCGTCACTTCAGGTTGCATGGATTCTATGGTCAATCATTATACAGCCAGTAAACGTAAGCGCTCCAACGATTCATATACTCCTGGTGGCCTGGCAAATTACAGACCCGATTATGCGACAACAGTTTATTCTCAAATTTTAAAAAAACTGTATCCCGATGTTCCCGTACTTCTTGGCGGTATCGAGGCCTCCCTTCGCAGAGTAACACATTATGATTACTGGTCCGACAAATTAAAACCGTCTATTTTGGCAGAGAGTGGCGCGGATATGCTTATGTATGGCATGGGTGAGCAGCCATTAATGCAGCTTATTAAATTATTAAAAAAAGGCGTTCCATTTTCAGCACTTACAACAATACAACAAACTTCCGTTCTTTTAAAAGAAAACCAGGCTATGCCAAAAGTCAAAAACTGGAATACAAAAAAACTGGCCAGTCACGAGGAATGTTTGGCAAGCAAAAGAACTTTTGCCGCAAATTTTAAAACTGTGGAACAAGAATCCAATAAACAGTTTGCCAACAGGCTGCTCCAGAAAATTGGAGATAAAACAATCATCATTAATCCTCCTTTTCAGACAATGACTGAAAAAGAAATTGATTCTTCTTTCGATTTACCTTATACACGTATGCCACATCCAAAATATAGTAAACGTGGTTCTATTCCCGCTTATGAAATGATTCGTCACTCTGTAAATATGCACCGCGGATGTTTCGGCGGTTGCAGCTTTTGCACAATTTCAGCACACCAGGGGAAAATGATTGCCAGCCGTTCAAAGCAATCAATCTTAAAAGAAGTGGAAGCGATTACGGCTATGCCGGACTATAAGGGATATATTTCTGATCTTGGAGGACCTTCTGGTAATATGTATAAAATGAAAGGAAAAGTACAGTCCATTTGCGACAAGTGTGTGGCGCCATCCTGTATTGACCCCACTATTTGCCACAACCTGGATACCAGCCACGAAGCGATGATTGATATTTATAAAACGGTTAATAGTAACCCAAATGTAAAAAAGGCTTTTGTCTCAAGTGGCATTCGCTATGATATGCTGGTGCGCAAGCCTAATGGTAAACCTGCCGACCCCAGTCATGAAAAATATATTGAGCAGCTTGTAACGCATCATGTTTCAGGCAGGTTAAAAATCGCGCCCGAACATACAGCGGATGATGTTTTAAAAGTGATGCGCAAACCATCGTTTAAATACTTCTATGATTTTAAAAAGAAGTTTGATGCGATTTGCATAAAGGCAGGTTTAAAGCAGCAATTGATACCTTATTTTATCTCAAGCCATCCCGGTTCCACGAATGAGAGCATGGCCAACCTGGCCTGCGAAACAAAAGACCTGGGGTTCCAGCTTGAGCAAGTCCAGGGTTTTACACCCACCCCTATGACTGTAGCCACGGTCATCTATTATTCAGGTTATCATCCGTATACACTAAAAAAAATGTATACTGCCAGAACAGATAATCAGAAAAAAGAACAACACCGCTTTTTCTTCTGGTATAAAAGAGAAAATTTTGGTTGGATTAGAAATACTCTAAAGAGTATTAAAAGGGAAGACCTGGCCGAAAGATTACTGTCACGCAGAAAAGATCACTCTACTCTTAATCCATAAATATATTGCCCGCATTCCTTGTTGTCAATTTCAGCTACATTAGGCAGGTGCCCCCACTTTTCAAAGCCAAAATTTTCTAACAGTTTTACGCTGACCTCATTAATATCAAGCAAAAGAGCGAAAATGTTTTTAAGTCCCAGCCCGGGAGCTTGTTCGATTGCATGATGAATAAGATCTTTGGCAATACCTTGCCGTTGATAATTCTCATCAACATAGTAGCTTATTTCGGCAGTATTTTTTAAGGCCATGCGTCCCGGCCGGTGCGGACTGAGGCTGCACCAGCCAACTACCCTTTTTTTTATTTTTGCTGTATAGATAGGATACCTGATTACATTGTGTTGCGAAAACCAGTCTTTCCTTGATTCTAGACTCACTGGAGAGAGATCAGCTGTAGAGTAACCAGTTTTTATGGATTGGTTGTAGATTTCAATTATTTCCGGCCAATCCTTTTCCAGAGCAAAAGATATAGATATATTAGCTAATGATTTGTCCTTTTTCATTTAAAGATGGAAACTCCTTTCCTTCTTTTCTGTAGACTTTTGCTAATCGTGGATAACCCTTTTCAAAGATAAAGGTGTTCATTTCCTTAACAGTAATTGATGATGTGTTATACAAGCCTTTTTCATGTCTCTGACGTTGGGCTTCGTATAAAATAATGGCAGTGGCTACTGAAACATTTAGAGATTGTACCATGCCAAACATGGGGATAATCATGCTTTTATCCGCTTTGCTAACAGCCTCTTCTGTAATACCTTCCAGCTCCTGGCCAACTACTATTGCGGTGGGAATGGTAAAATCTATTTCTCGAAAATCAACGGCTTTCTTAGAAAAATGAGCAGTCAGGATTTGATGATCAGAACGACGCAACTGGGAATAGGCCGCCTCGATATGCTGGTGAGTAACAACATTGATCCACCTGCCGCTGCCGCTGGCTGCATCTTCAGTGAGAGATATTGAATCCTGCCTGGTAATAGCATGAATTTCAGGAATACCTACAGCATCGCAGGTTCGGGCAATAGCAGCAAGGTTATGCGTTTTATGCACATTTTCCATTACCACGGTTAAATCAAACTGGCGGTATTGCAATGCTTGTTTGATTTTTTGATAGCGTTCGGCAGTCATGAAAAGAATTTAGCAAAAAGAATAGTGAGATTAAACAGCCGTATAAAAGTTACCCAATAATAGGAGGAGAAAGCATTTTAGAATTATCCCTTTGTGGTAGGTGCGATTTACCTTCCTGCAGATATTTATCTGCTTCAACAGCGCATTCACGTCCTTCATGAATTGCCCATACAACAAGAGACTGTCCGCGACGGGCGTCGCCACAGGTAAAAACTTTGGGCTGGGATGTTTGATATTCATTTTTCGAAGTAAAAATATTACCGCGTTCATCGAGGTCAACATTTAGTTCATCTAAAAGTCCCTCATGTTGTGTGTGCAGAAAACCCAACGCCAGCAAAACAAGATCAGCTTCATGCGTTTGCTCAGTGCCATCAACTTCGCTAAAAGAATTGCCTTCCCATTTTACTCCTACTGTCTTTAGTCCTGTGAGTTTACCGTCATTGTCTTTGACGAATTCTTTGGTAAGTATTGACCATAAACGTTCACAACCTTCTTCATGCGAAGAAGATGTATTTAATGTGCGGGCATATTGCGGCCAGGGCATTGAATTATCCCTTTCAAGCGGCGGTTTTGGCATTATCTCAAACTGCTTAATAGATTTTGCCACATGCCTGTTTGCAGTTCCAATACAATCAGAACCTGTATCGCCGCCGCCAATTACCACAATATTTTTATCTTTTGCGTCAACAAAATCACCAAAAAAAGGAAATGGCACTTTCTTGTTGTTTACTTTTGCGGAATTTTTGCTTAAAAACTCCATGGCAAAGTGAATTCCTTTTGCATCTCTGCCCGGTATTCCTAAATCACGCGGCACAGTTGAACCCGTAGCAATAACAATTGCCTGAAAGTTATCGTAGAGCTCATCAATTTTCACATCCACTCCTACGTTAGTACCGCTAAAAAATTCAATTCCTTCTTTTTTCATGATATCCAGTTTGCGATCAATAATATATTTATTGAGCTTGAAGTCAGGAATGCCATAACGCAAAAGACCACCGATAGCATTTGCCCTTTCATAGACTGTAACCCAGTGACCGGCGCTGTTCAGTTGGGCAGCTGCAGCCAACCCGGCAGGACCAGATCCAATGATGGCCACCTGTTTCCCGGTTCTGTTTTTTGGTGGTCTGGCTTTTACCAGGCCATTTTCATAAGCATACTCAGCGATGTTCTTTTCTATATTTTCGATGGTTACCGGGGGTTGATTTATGCCTAACACACAGGAATGCTCGCAGGGAGCAGGGCAGATTCTTCCAGTAAATTCCGGGAAATTATTTGTGGCGGTCAATATTTCAAAAGCATCAATCCAGTCATGCTGGAAAACCGCATCGTTAAATTCCGGAATTAAATTTCCCAAAGGGCATCCCTGGTGACAAAATGGTGTGCCGCAATCCATGCAGCGTGCTGCCTGGTTATTTATCTCTTGCCCAAAGTTTTTATCATTAATAAACTCTTTATAATCTTTTATACGTTCATTTGGCGGTTTATTTTCAGGGGTTTTCCTTGTATACTCAATAAATCCTGTCGCTTTACCCATGTGCCGACTCCCTCTTAACAGCAGTTTTAGCTGCGGTTTCTTTTGGAGCACTATTTAAAACGCGTTTGTATTCTTTTGGGAAGACTTTAGTAAAATGAAATGCTTCTTCTTTCCAGTTTTTTAAAATGTATGCTGCTATATCAGAACGTGTTAAATTCATATGTTGCTGAATCAAGTCTTTTAATTCTTCAAAATCTTCGTTTATTAAGGAATCTAAATCGACCATCTCTTTATTGCAGTTTTCAGAAAATTTCTTCCCGGGATCATAAATATAAGCAAGCCCTCCGCTCATACCTGCAGCAAAGTTTTTACCTGTTTGTCCTAAAATCACAGCTTTTCCACCTGTCATATACTCACAGCCGTGATCACCAACACCTTCAACGACCACGTCAGCACCTGAATTGCGCACGCAAAATCGTTCCCCCGCCATTCCCCTGATAAATGCTCTTCCGGAAGTGGCCCCGTAAAAAGATACGTTGCCAATAATAATATTTTCAGCGGGATTAAAAGTTGCTTTTTTTGAGGGATAAATAACCAGTTTCCCTCCTGAAAGTCCTTTCCCGAAATAGTCGTTAGCATCACCTTCCAGCTCCATAAATACTCCGGAAATTAAAAATGCCCCAAATGACTGACCTGCGGTACCATTGAAAATGGCATGAATGGTGTCATCAGCTAATTTTTTCTCATGCAGTCTCTTCGATATCTCATTCGATAACAGGGCACCCACACTTCTATCCCTGTTAGAAATTTTTAAATTGAGCTGAACATTTTCACCCTTTTCAATTGCCTCCCCGGATTTATGGATTATTTTCCAATCCAGATGTTTATCAGTGGCATGCTGCTGAAATTCTTTTTGAAAAAGGCCATATTCTGAACCTTCTTCTTCTTTTAGCAGGATCGGGGAAAGATCGATATTTTTATGTTTCCAGTACTCAATATTTTTACGGGGTTTTAAAACCTGTACCTGTCCCACCATTTCATCGACAGTTCTAAAACCAAGGTCAGCCATAATCTCTCTCAAACCCTCTGCCAGGAAAGTAAAAAAATTAATCACATGTTCTACTTTACCGGCAAATCGTTTGCGCAACTCCTGATTTTGAGTCGCAATACCAACAGAGCAGGTATTTTGATGACATTTGCGCAGCAAAATGCAGCCTTCAACAACCAGAGCAGCTGTTGCAATACCCCACTCTTCAGCGCCAAGCAAGGTAGCGATAGCTAAATCCCGCGCTGTTCTCAGTTGACCATCGGTCTGAACAACAATACGGTTTCTTAAGCGGTTTTTTACCAATGTTTGCTGGGTTTCAGCCAGCCCCAGTTCCCAGGGCAAACCGGCGTGTTGTATACTGCTTAAAGGAGAAGCTCCTGTGCCGCCATCATGTCCTGCTATCAATACCACGTCAGCCTTGGCTTTACAAACACCCGCTGCAACGGTTCCTACACCAGCTTCCGATACAAGTTTTACATTAATCCGTGCTTCACGGTTAGCTGTTTTCAGATCGTAAATAAGCTGCGCTAAATCTTCGATTGAATAGATATCATGATGCGGAGGTGGCGAAATAAGACCTACGCCCGGTGTGGAATGCCTTACGCGTGCGATCCAATCATCAACTTTATGACCGGGTAATTGACCACCCTCGCCGGGTTTCGCTCCCTGAGCCATTTTTATTTGAATTTCATCGCAATTTGTTAGGTAGTTGCTTGTTACTCCAAATCGACCGGAAGCCACCTGTTTAATCGCAGATCTTTTACTATAGCTGCCCGCTTCATTTTTATAGCGAACAGGATCTTCACCGCCCTCACCGGAATTGGATTTTCCTCCAATGTGATTCATAGCCATGGCCAAAGTGGTATGAGCTTCCCAGGAAATTGATCCGAAGGACATGGCACCTGTAGCAAATCGTTTAAAAATATTCTCTTTAGGTTCAACTTCTTCGATTGCAACAGGTGGACGATCAGCTGCAAATTTTAATAATCCGCGTATAGTATATGCCTTTCTGGACTGATCATCAATTAACCGGGCATATCGTTTAAATTCCTTTATGTCATTATTTTTAGTAGAGTTTTGCAGCAGGTGAATAGTATCAGGATTAAATAAATGATATTCACCGTTACTTCGCCATTTATATACACCACCCACATCTAACCGCCTATGCGGCACTTCACCGTGCGGAAAACCAACACGATGACGAATTATGACCTCCTTTGCTATATCGTCTAATCCAATACCTTCAAGACGTGAGATAGTGCCTGTAAAATATCTGTCGATAACTTTGGAACTGATTCCAAGAGCTTCAAAAATCTGTGCTCCCTGGTAAGATTGCAGGGTAGAAATTCCCATTTTGGAAAAAATCTTAAGCAGACCATTGCAGACAGCGTTAATATAGGTCTCCTCCAGTTGTTCATTACTCAGCATAGGATCAAGATGTCCTTCATCCCTTAAGCCGATCAGCGATTCAAATGCCAAATAAGGATTGACAGCCGAAGCACCATAGCCAAGCACTGTTGCAAAATGATGTGTTTCTCTTACATCTCCTGCTTCTGCAATAATATCAGCCTTTCCACGCAGTCCTTCGCGGATTAGTTTATGATGGACCGCAGATACGGCCAATAATGAGGGGATGGCGGCATGATCACTATCTACTCCGCGGTCGGATAATACAATTATGGAAAAGCCGTCTTCAATGGCATCTATTACATAGCGGCAAATTCGATCTAAAGCGCGCTCCAGTCTTCCAGGCATTCCATCAGAACGGAAAGTTGTATCAATCGTTTTATTCTGGAAACTGGCATGATCCACATAGCGGATTTTTGCCAGCTGTCTGTTGGTTAATACAGGGTATTTTATTTCAAGTTTGTGGCAGTGCTCAGGTGTTTCTTCAAACAGATTTTTAGAATCACCGGCATAGGTTTGCAGCGCCATAACCAGCCTCTCCCTAATGGGATCGATAGGCGGATTTGTCACCTGGGCAAAAAGCTGTTTAAAATAATTAGAAATATGCTGTGATTGGTGCGATAACACAGCCAGTGGCGTGTCATTACCCATCGCTCCCAAAGGTTCTTTACCGCTGGCGATAATATCTTTTAGGATAATGTGCATATCTTCTTTTGAGTATCCAAAAGCTTGTTGTCGTTTTAATAATTTATCAGGAAAGGGCTGGTGCACGTATTCTTCAGGCTCAGGTAAATCGTCAATAACTATTTTATTTTTAGCCAGCCATTCTTTGTATGGTTTTTGAGTACAAATTTCTTTCTTTATTTCTTCATCACTTATAATGCGTTTTTCTTCCAAACTGGCAATAAACATTTTTCCAGGCTGCAGTCGACCTTTTTCTTTTATATTTTCAGGTTTAATATCAAGAATACCGGTCTCTGAACCCATAATTACCATATTATCCCTGGTAAGGATATAACGTGAGGGGCGCAAACCATTTCTGTCAAGGGTAGCGCCAACAAGTTTGCCATCTGTGAAACAGATAGAAGCAGGGCCATCCCATGGTTCCATAACACAGGCATAATATTCATAGAAGGCGCGTTTATCTTCATCCATATCTTTGTTTTCCTGCCAGGCTTCAGGAATAATCATCATCATAACGTGGGGAAGTGAGCGACCGCTTAAAACGAGCAGTTCTATTACCATATCCAGATTGGCAGAATCAGAAGATTCAGGATCGCAAACCGGCAACAGTCGGCTCATTTCATCTTCGCTAAAATGAACGGATTTAAGCAGGTATTCACGGGCCTTCATCCAGTTCAGGTTTCCACGTAAAGTATTTATCTCACCGTTATGTGCAATATAACGGAAGGGCTGCGCAAGCTCCCAGGCCGGAAAAGTATTGGTTGAAAATCTTGAATGGATGAGTGCCAGAGCAGAACGAAAATCGTTATCACTTAAATCCGCATAATATTGTTTAACCTGGCAGGTAGTTAACTGTCCTTTATAAATAATTGTTTTGGCAGAGAATGACCCAATGTAAAATGTTTTTTTTATTTCTGGAATTTTATTGATTTCTCTGTTTGAAAAACGTCTGGCCACAAAAAGCCGCCGTTCAAAATCCTCGGGACTCATGCCCTGTGGTTGTTTTACAAACAATTGTTCAATGGCAGGTTCTGTTTTTCTTGAATCTTCACCAAGAAAAGAATTATCAGTTGGAACCCTTCGAAAACAAAGAGTTTCAAGTTTTAGTTCATCTAAATACTTATTTAATATAGAATGACATTGTTGTTTTAACTGCGAATTCTTTGGGAAAAAAATCATTGCCACGCCATAGCCGCCTGCAGCAGGTAATTCAACGCCTTGTTTTTGGCACTCTTTTCTAAAAAACAGATCGGGAACCTGAACGAGTATGCCGGCACCATCGCCCGAGTCCTTATCAAACCCTGTACCACCGCGATGCTCCATACATTCCAGCATGCTGAGAGCATTAAGTATAATTTTGTTGCTTTTTTCTCCGCTAAGATCGGCAATAAAACCTATGCCGCAGCTGTCATGCTCAAATTCTTTTCTGTAAAGTCCTTTGTTTTCCATTTCCGACATCTAATGATTCCAGTTAAAATACTTTCACAGCCTGGGCAAAGAACAAAAGTTGCTGCAGCGATATTTTAACTTGTTTTGTCCTTTAAGCGTACTGCTTTAAATAATTACCTCTTATCTGTTGCGCATTATATATAAATAAACCTAAAAACGCAACAGACTTAAAAAAATACTAAATATATTTGACATGGTAAATTTAATTAATTATAATCGGCCCTCGTAATTAATATAATTAAGCTAAAGATTATTTAAACGTAAATAAATAAAGGGTAATTTACTAATCAACAACAATTAATTAAGAAGGAGGTATTTTATGGGAAAGAGCCTTTTATTGCTTTTTCTATTACCCGTTTTAGCATTTGCTGATGAAACAGCTATTTCTACAGAGATGTTTACAGTGAATAATACATGGATGCTTGTTGCAACCTTTTTGGTGTTTATTATGCACCTTGGATTTGCAACACTAGAGGTTGGCTTAACACAACCGAAAAATACGGTCAATATTCTTTTTAAGAATACAGCTATCGTTGCGATCGGTATTTTAACCTATGCTATTGTAGGATTTAACCTTATGTATCCCGGTGATTTTGGCCTGGAAATGTTTGGCGGAGGCTTTTTTGGCTTTGCCGGCTTTGGCATAGCATCACCCGCTGGTGCTGCTGGAGGAATTGAATACGCCGGGGGTGCCTATACTTACTGGACAGATTTTATGTTCCAGGGAATGTTTGCCGCTACCGCTGCTACAATTGTTTCTGGCGCTGTTGCAGAGCGCATTAAGTTGGAAAGTTTCTTAATATTCTCGACCCTATATGTTGCTCTTGTATACCCCTGGGTTGGATCCTGGAAGTGGGGTGGCGGATGGTTGGACGCTATAAATTTTTATGATTTCGCGGGCTCTACACTTGTGCATTCTGTTGGAGGATGGGGAGCATTAGCTGGTGTTATATTACTTGGACCTCGGTTAGGTAAATATGTGAATGGCAGTATTAAGCCTATTATGGGTCATAATCTTCCTTTAGCAACCATTGGTGTTTTCTTATTATGGTTGGGATGGTTTGGTTTTAACGGCGGTAGTGTTTTATCTGCTGATCCTGAATTGGTTTCTTTGGTATTTACGACTACTACTTTAGCCGCAGCAGCCGGTGTAATGGGAGCCATGCTAGTTTCATGGACTGTTCAGAAAAAACCGGATTTATCAATGATTCTAAACGGCTCTTTAGCAGGTCTGGTTGGCATTACAGCTGGCGCTGATACAGTCTCAATTATGTCTTCTGTTATTATAGGATTTGTTGCAGGAGCCATAGTTGTTTTATCTGTTATAATGTTTGATAAGCTTAAACTGGATGATCCGGTAGGAGCCCTTTCAGTTCACCTTGTTTGCGGTATCTGGGGAACTTTGGCAGTCGGAATTTTCAGCACAAATGCTGATCATACGTTTCTAACACAGTTAACAGGTGTTTTTTCTTATGGCGTGGTTTGTTTTATCACAGCATTATTGTTCTTTTTTGTTCTAAAGGTAACTATTGGTATACGTGTAAATGAAGAAGAAGAATTAAGAGGCCTTGATATTGGCGAACATGGGATGGAAGCATACCATGGTTTCCAGATTTGGACTACTCAATAATTATAAACTCTTTTAATAATTTAAATTAAAAGGAAAGGAAAAAGATGAAACTTATAGTAGCCTATATAAAGCCTGAAAAACTCTCGACGGTAAAGAAGGCCTTATATGATAAAGAAATCTTTAAAATGTCTGTTACCAATGCTTTGGGATGTGGTGAAGAGCACGGCTATCATGAAGACTATCGCGGTGCTGGTATTGAAGTAGACTTGTTAAAAAAGGTGCGTATCGAATTAGCGATAAACGAAGAATTTCTTGAAAAAGCTATTACGGCTATCGTTGATGGTGCCCATACTGATAAAGTGGGTGATGGGAAGATTTTTATTCATCAACTGGATGAGTGCGTACGCATCCGAACAGGTGAGCGCGGTAAAGCTGCGATTGGCTAAAACCAAATACATATAATAAAACAGTTAAATAATAATTGAAAAAATAGGAGAATTATTATGAAGAAATCTTTATTAGGAATGATGCTTGGAATTTCGATTATGGGGAATGTATTTGCACAGGAAGTAAGTCTGGGAGCTGATGTAGTGAGCCGTTATATCTGGCGTGGACTTGATTTTGGAAATGCCGTTAGTGTGCAGCCCGGGCTTAGTGTGGCATTTGGCGACCTGGAAGTTGGATCCTGGGCATCATATGCTATTACCGGTTCCACAGCAGATGAATTTGATCTTTATGCAACATATGCCATAGGAGATTTCTCCGTTGGACTTACCGATTACTCTTTTCCCGCGGCAGCGGATGTTAACGGAGAATGGGGCGCCCTTGATTACGATGATCCGGGGGCACATACATTAGAGGTAATGGCTGGATATTCAAGTGAAAGTATTCCGGTTTCGGTTATGTTCGCTATCAATGTTTATAATGATGATAATAATTCAATATATGTTGAAGTGGGCTATGCCGTTGGACCCATAGATGTATTTGTTGGGCTTGGCAACGAATTATATACAACAGACGCGGAGTTCGCGCTAATAAATGTCGGCGTAAGCGCATCTAAAGAAATAAAAATAACAGAAAACTTTATTTTGCCCATGTTTGGTTCTGTTGTGATAAACCCGGATGTAGACAGAAGTCATTTCTTTGTAGGTTTTAGCTTCTAAGGTATGACTGCAAAATAATAATACAGGAAGTCATAATATGTGGTTTCCTGTATTTTTAAATTGATGATATTTATTTATTTCAAAGACCCTGTTAAATGAACTTAGATCTCCCCGATTCGCACAAAATTAAATATTATCTGCCCAAAAAGCGGTTTCGGTAAAATAAATTAAAAAAATATTGATTTTCACTTTATTTATTAATAAATATGTGTCCTGTTAACAAGACATAGGTTTAAAAAATGCATTTGGCTAAACTCGATCATATTGATCTTAAAATTTTAGAAATCATACAGAACCAGGCACGAATTAAAAGAAAAGATCTAGCCGAAATTGTCCATTTGACAATTCCGGCAGTAAGTGAACGTCTGCGTAAATTGGAAGATGAGGGATACATATTAAAATACACAGCTGTTGTAAATCCTAAAAAAGTTAACCTGGGAGTAGCTGCTTTTATTTTTATAGATATAGAAACTTCTGCCTTCTATGATAAAGTCATCGAACATGCGCGAAAGTACGAAGAAATACTCGAATGTCATGCCATTACAGGCAGCGGTTCACACATTCTTAAAATCCGTACGGAAGATGTAGATCACTTGGAAAAGATTTTAGTGGATATCCAGTCCTGGGAGGGTGTTAAACACACAAAAACAAATCTAATTTTATCCAGCCCTAAAGAGGGAACAGAACTTTCTCTAAAACATCTGGAAGAGAAATAAACATAATAACATTAAATAAACGTTTAAAGAATAAGGAGAGTTGTATATGAGTGAGACCATGGAAAGTATTCTGGAAATATAT
>CAVRRG010000008.1:0-29678 GCA_963723365.1 Calditrichota bacterium
ATCTACTTGGACCCATCGTATTGCTGTGACTGAAGACCAGATAAATTGGAGACCATTAGAAAATAAATGGACTGTTCTCGAAATAGCCTGTCATTTGGCAGACGAAGAGAGAGAGGATTTCCGTCAAAGGATAGAATATACATTGTTGAAAGCAGGTCAAGCCTGGCCGCCAATAGACCCTGAGGGTTGGGTGAAATCCAGGGAATATCAAAAGCGAAGTTTTAATGTGACGATTGAAGAATTCACACGGGAGAGGGAAAAATCCATTCACTGGCTGCGCGGTCTGGATAGTGTTAACTGGGATAATGAATATCTGCATCCACAAATCGGGGCCATGAGCGCAAAATTATTGTTATTTAATTGGCTGGCCCATGACTATTTTCACATCAGGCAAATTAACCGCTACAATTTTGAATTTTTGGATCAGCAAACAAAAGAACAATTAAAATACGCGGGAAAGTGGTAATTTTAAAAATTGATTTTTCTGAATATACTATTTAACCTTACTGCTCTTTTAACTTTATTCATTACCGCTGGCAAAGAATTTTAGAAAAATTGGTTTTATTGCGGTTTCTATTTTGGCTGTCTGGAATGCTTAATATGAAAGTTTGCTTGTGCATCAAGTAATTAAAGATAAACTGATTTTCAGTTTAAAATATATTATAGGGTTATTACTTCTTCTCTGGATATTATCCCGGGTGGACAGGCAAAATCTTCTTGAGACTTTTTTATCATTAAATGTTTCCGATATTCTGATAGTAGCAGCAGCGGCCTTTATAAATCTTACGATACAGTTTAGATTGTGGAAAATGTTAATTGAAAGCCACTCACATCATTTTGAATTAAAGGATTTATTACCTTCATTTTTTGCCGGTTTTGCTTTCCGCCTTATGGTACCCGGAGGGCATGCGGAAATAACTAAAATATTTCTTTTAAAAGGAAGAAAACGCGGTAAAGCAATTGCTTTTGGAATTGAAAAGGGATTTCAAACTTTTGTAAAAATAATATTAGTGGCACTCGCTATTCCATTGGTTTTCCCGGAATATAAATTACTGTTTTGGAGCAGTGCCCTAATAATAATAATAGCATTGGTTAGTGCGCCGCTGTTGCTGAAAAAAGAAAAAATACAAAAACATCTGGAAAAAAATGTTTCCTATTCGCGCATATTTTTGCTCTCTATGGCACATACTATTCCTATTTTTCTGTGTATTGCTTTGCAATATTTTTACTTGCTGAATATATCTTTTGAAATTTCTTTTTATGAAACGGCAATTGTGACTGTTTTTATTTGGGGAGCAGGATTAATACCGATTTCGATTTCCGGGTTGGGAGTCAGAGAAAATTTATCTGTTTTCTTTTTAAGTCAATTTGGAATTCCCGGTTATACGGCCGTTGCTATTTCGCTTCTTGTTTTTTTTATTAATGCTATTCTTCCTGCAATCGCCGGAGTATTCATAATAATCAAACGCAAGCATGATCTAAAGACAGCCGGTTCAGAAATTAAGGCAATATCAAAATCATTTTATAAAAAAGGAAAAAGCCGCCTAACCGACAGGATGTCCAATAAAAAGCATAAGCCAAATGACTAAACCTGAGCAATACTGGATCGATAATTTGAATCTCCAAAAACACCCTGAGGGCGGCTGGTTTAATGAGATTTACAGAAGCAAGGAAACGATAAAGAAAGAACATCTTCCCAATCGTTTTAATGGCGATCGAAATTTCTCAACCTCAATTTACTTTTTACTTTCATCTGATGAAATATCCGCTTTTCACAAAATAAAACAAGATGAGCTTTGGTATTTTCATCATGGTTTGGGTTTGACAATACATGTAATTGATGAAAATGGAGAGTATTTTAAATTACACCTGGGACCTGACCTTGGGAAGCAGCAGCAGCTTCAAATCGCAATAAAAGCGGGTTGGCTGTTTGCCGCGGCAGTAGAAAAAGAAAATGGATATTGCCTGGTTGGCTGCAATGTGGCACCGGGATTTAATTTTGAGGATTTTGAGATGCCTGCTCAAGAACATAATTTGAAAAAATATCCCCAACATAGTTTGATAATTAAACAGTTTTCAAAATAAAAATTATTGTTTATATTTTTTTATAAGCACAAAAAATGCAATATATCAATGTCCCAAAAAAATAACCTGGTAAAAATTCCCGGCATATTTCATTCAATTGAATCCGGGGAACCTTTTAAAAATTGTATGAATTGTAATTGTGATCTTTTACAAGAGGATACCCAGTATGTGATTGAGAAAGCTATCAGGCAATACCAGGATTACAATGCAACAGATACAATTTTTGAATATGCCATTTGTATGAAATGCCATTCCGAATTTATTAAATCGTATTCAGAAAAATCATTAGATAACATTCAAAATTACTTTATGGAGAATATCAGTTACAGTCCACAAAGAGAAGATCTGAAAAAGAAAATGGAAGAAGAAGGATATTTCAATATTGAGGACTGGACGTCGCATTGCATAATTAAAGGGACATCAATAAGAAAACTTCCCGAATATCAAGTAGGCTGCCATTGTATTGGCAATAAAATGGTCGTTTCTGGGATGCCGTTTGTAATCGGTAATAAAGCCCTGGATGAAATCAGTCAGCTGCTTTCCAATAAAACAATTGATCAAATGAATGGCTTCGTTAATGAATTTTTAGGATTACCACCTGATTTGAGAAAACTATTGCCCGACGCGCCTGTCCTCATTATTTAAAAACCAAAACAAAAAAGAGCTGATTAACAGTCCTTTAATTTTTATTCTTCAAGTGTACTTAAATCGCCCTCATCCTGACCCAGGGCTCTGGCTTTAAGAACCCGTCTCATAATTTTTCCACTTCTTGTTTTGGGCAAGCCATCAACAAAAGTTACACTTTCAGGTTTAGCAATGGGTCCCATTTCAGAACTTACATGTTCACGCAGCTCAGCTTCTAACTCTTTACTGCCTGCTAAGCCGGCTTTTAATATAACATAAGTATGGATTGCATTGCCTTTAAGTTCATGAGGAAGGGCAATAGCTGCTGCTTCTGATACTGAGGGATGGCTGACCAGAGCGCTTTCAATCTCAGCCGTTCCAAGACGATAACCACTTACCTTAATGACATCATCAATTCGGCCAATAATCCAAACATATCCATCTTTATCGATGCGTGCAGAATCGCCTGCTTCATACCAACCCTGCTTTTCATAATTTTTCCAATATGTATTAACATATCGTTCTTCATCGTTAAGTATGGTGCGGGCCATGCCGGGCCAGGGATTTTTAATAATCAGTTTTCCTTCTTCTCCGGCTGCTACTTCCTTTCCGGAATCATTACACTACCGCTACCTCATTTCCAAAAAAGGGCTTTGGTTGCCGGAACCAGGTTTTAAAGGTGTAATGGGTAAAGGTGTGATCATAAAGCCACCGGTTTCAGTTTGCCACCAGGTATCCATTATGGGACACTTTTCGTTGCCAATAACACGATGAGTACCATTTCCAGGCTTCTGGATTAATGGGTTCTCCAACAGAACCCAAGCAAACGCAAGTGAACTTAAATCATGCCGTTTGGGCCAGGCATCTCCAAAACGCATCAGCCCTCGGATGGCTGTTGGGGATGTGTAAAGTATCGTTATTCCGTACTTTTCAATCATCTGCCACCAACGGTTGGGGTATGGATGATTTGGAGCACCTTCGTACATCATTATTGTTGCTCCGTTAATAAGCGGTCCGTAAACAATATAGCTGTGGCCGGTAATCCAGCCCGGATCCGCGGCACACCACCAGCGGTCTTCCTCTTTTATATCAAAAACCATACGGTGTGTTGTAGAGGTGTATACCGCATATCCGCCATGTGTATGAACCAGACCTTTAGGACGGCCTGTGGTTCCTGATGTGTAAAGAATAAAAAGCATATCCTCAGCATCTGTCTGTTCTGTTTCGCAAACGGCGTTAGCAATCGGTAAACCCATTAAATCATTGTACCAGTAATCACGGTCATTTTCCATGAAGCATTCTTCACCGGTGCGTTTTACACAGATACAAACTTCAATACTTGGTGATCTTTCCATGGCTTTATTAGCGATGCTTTTAAGATCGGTCGGCTTTCCACGTCTGAAACCGCCATCCGCGGTAACAAGAACACGACTTTGAGCATCTTCGATTCTTTCCGCCAAGGCCTCAACACTAAATCCTCCATAAACGACGCTATGTGCCGCACCGATTTTTGCACAGGAAAGCATGGCGATAATTAATTCAGGAATTTGCGGCATATAAAGAGTCACAATATCACCTTTTTTTACACCCATACTTTTAAGAATATTGGCAAATTTACACACTTCGCGGTTTAAGGCATGGTAAGAAAAAGTTCGAAAATCACCCGGTTCACCTTCCCATATAAAGGCCAGCTTATTGCGTCTCCATGTCTTTAAATGGCGGTCGATAGCATTTTGAATAATATTTGTTTTTGCTCCTGTAAACCACTTATAAAAAGGTTTTTTACTATCGTCTAATACCTTATCCCATTTTTTATACCATTCTAAGTTTTCTGCCTGCTCAGCCCAGAAGGCTTCGCGGTTTTTTATGGATTTTTCATAAAGCTTGTCGTATTCCGGAACATTAGCCTGCTTAATTACTTCTTTAGACGGATAATAAACATCACCTTCAAGCGATTTGGCCTTACTCATGTATAACCTCCATAGTGGTAAAAAGGAAAGAGAGAACTTTTTGTTAGATTTAGATTAGAATTTTGTTAAATTATGCACTAATCTATTTGTTGATACTTAGATAACCAATTCAAAAATTCTTTTTTTAAGAAACGGATTTTTAAAATAATTGTCAATATTATTTAATACGTAACTAATTGCATTAATCGAACAGAATAATTGCCTGCTATTGTATGAATACAAATAAATTTACTCAATCAACTGGGTTTAAACTTTTTCAGTTGATTTTATTTCTTTATATATTCCTGCTGAGCATAGCGCTCATGGGAGCATCTTTTAAGATGTTTGGAAAAGAGTTTGCTGAAACTCTCATCGCTACTACTTCAAATCCGTTTGTCGGCCTTTTTATTGGGATTCTCGCTACATCACTCATACAAAGCTCATCGTCCACAACATCTTTAGTTGTGGGTATGGTTGGGGGAGGAGTGCTTAATGCTGCAAATGCGATTCCAATTATTATGGGGGCAAACATTGGCACATCGGTTACAAATACACTTGTTGCGCTAGCTCATGTAAATCGATCTGAAGAGTTTAGACGATCTTTCTCAGCATCTACGGTACACGATTTTTTTAACATTATAGCCGTTATTATTATTTTTCCACTGCAATATTTTTATAATATTCTTGGTATTGTTGCAGGATATTTAGGCCAGGCTTTTCAGAATATTGGTGGGTTTACATTTTTTAATCCTCTCAAAGCCGGCACACAACCAGTAGCCAAAATAATAATTTCCTGGCTGGGCGATTTACCATGGTTGGCCTTAATTGTTGCCCTTATTTTACTTTTTTTTGCTTTAAAACAAATTGTAAATGTGTTGAGAGTGCTTGTAGTCAGCAAGGCAGAACGCTGGTTTGATAAAGTGCTATTTAAAAACGCAATTTCGGCTTTCATGGTCGGATTAATTTTGACCGTTTTAGCTCAAAGCAGCTCCATAACAACAAGCCTAATTGTACCTTTGGCTGGCGCAGGAATATTATCTCTGCAACAAATTTTTCCATTCACGTTGGGAGCAAATATCGGCACTACCATTACAGCAATGCTGGCAGCTTTGGTAACAGGCGATATAAATGCCATTATTGTTTCTTTTGCTCACTTATTTTTTAACATATTTGGTATTATTCTGATTTGGCCTTTTAGGATAGTTCCAATTAAAATGGCCGAACTAATTGCTAATTATGCTGTAAAAAATAAAATTATTCCATTTGTGTACATTTTGACTTTTTTCTTTGCTGTTCCTTTAATTGTAATTTTTATCTTTAAGTGAGGTATTGAAATGTTAAAAAATCTATTTACTATTTTTAAAAGTGGCAATTTAATGGATAAAGCTTATAAGCGATCGTTTAAAATGCTGGCAATAACAAAAGAGATGTTTAATGAAGCACGCATTAGTTTAAGAGATGAAGATAATAGTGAACTTGATAAAAAGGTTTATGAACAGGATGTGGAAATAAACAAATTTGAGCGCAAAGTGCGCAGAAATATAATTAACCATCTCACAGTTGCAGGTCCGGAAGAAATATATTCTGGTTTGGTTTTAGTGAGCATAATTATTGATGTTGAACGCATTGGTGATTATACAAAAAATATGGTTGATCTGGCAAAACAACATCCATCCATGCTTAAAGCAGGTGCTTTTGAAAGCGATTTAAAAAAAGTTGAGAAAGCTGTTATTGATTCCTTTGAGCGGGTTCCAGAACAATTTGAAAATTCAAATGTTGCAGATGCAAAAAAAATATTAAAAGAATACAGTTGGGCAAATAGACTATGCGATAAACGCGTCAACGATTTAGTAAACGTAACCGAAAAAGATATCTCCTGCGGAGACGCTGTGGCGCTCGCTCTTTATTTTCGATATTTAAAAAGAATTAACTCCCATCTTAGAAATATTGCAACAAGCGTAGTTAATCCATTTGATAAAATAGGATTTGCCCCCAAAAAAAAGAAAAAGTAAAACTGTAACAGCAATTTAACCGTCATAAGTTTTATTTGAACATTTTATTTTAATAAAATTGAAGAAGTGGTTAAATCAATACAAGGGCCAGGAAGTTTCTATTTGTTGAAGAAATAAATGTGATGAGGTTACTAAAATATTTGTCACTATACATAATGGCATTTGGTTTTTTGAACGCCCAGGTTCAAAAAGGGAAAATAGCCGGACAAATTATAGATGCCCGCTCTCTACAACCTCTTGCGGGTGTTAATGTAATAATTAGTGGGACCCAATTGGGGGCTTCAACTGACCAGGACGGTGTGTTTTTGATTTCCGACCTGCAGCCAGCAAATTATAACCTGCAAATAGTTTATGTCGGATATATTACCCTGAAGAAAAATAATGTTGTTGTAAATCCGGGACGTAAAACCGTCGTTGAATACAAAATGACTGAAAATATCCTGGAAGGCGAGTCGATTGAAGTAGCAGGCAGCTATTTCGAAAAACCAAAAGAAGCCGTAGTGAGTTCCCGTTCAATGAATTTTGAGGAAATCCGCAGAAGCCCGGGGGATATACAGGATATTCAAAGGGCCGTTCAGTCTTTGCCAGCTGTTGTGTCTTCTGCGGACCAGATGAATGAAATTATTATCCGGGGCGGTATTCCCGGTGAGAACCTGTTTATTATGGATGGCATCGAGATAGCTAATCCCAATCATTTTCCTGTTCCCGGTGCAGGCGGTGGACCAATTAACCTGCTAAATTCCTATCTTGTGAGGGATTTAGATTTTTACGCAGGCGCTTTTTCGGCAAAGTATGGTGATAAAGCTTCTTCGGTGATGGAAATTACCAATCGTGATGGAAGCCGGGAAAGCTTGCGGGGGGAAGTTAATATGGGCATGGCCGGGGTCGGCGGCCTGCTTGAAGGTCCAATATCCGGTAATGCGAGCTATATTTTTTCGGCAAGAAAAAGTTTCCTGGATTTAATTATATCCAGTACAGGTTTAACTGCTGTACCTCAATATTATAATTTGCAGGGGAAAATCACCTGGGATTTAAATCCAAATAACCGCCTTTGGATAAATGGCGTTTTTGGAGATGATGGAATAAATATTGAAGAAGGAGATGAAGGGGGATATGGGCGCGGGGCGGAAAATGTTGTGAATGAGAATCAGCAGTATATTCTTGGCGCTACTCTAAGAACTTTTTGGGCAAAGAATTTATATTCTAATTCAACTGTTGCAGGAGTTAAATCAAGTGTGTATACCGATGTGTATGAATTAAATGAAATTTCAGAAAAGGATACCTGGTTTACTGATCAGTCTTCTCAAAGTGAATTTCAATTTAAATCAGATTTTAATTGGCAACTTTCAAAAGATATTGAATTCAGTTTTGGCGGATCTTACAAAGCAGTGCAAAATGATTTTGATATATGGGCCGATGCCGATACTATCTTCCATTTTGCTTCCGAGAATATAGATGCTCCTAAGGATTCTATTGTTCAGATCTATGATGAATACAGGGCTTCACAAGAACATAATTCATATAAAACATCTGCTTACTCGCAATTCTCCTACGATTTTCTGAATAGATTTCGGATAACGGCCGGATTACGATATGATTATTTTAAACTTACACAGTTCTCCTCAATAAGTCCCAGATCCGGATTCTCCTGGTTTGCAACACCCAAGTTGACCATAAGTCTGGCCTATGGTAAGCATTATCAATTCCCCAGTTATATTGAAATTAATGCCAATCCGTTAAATAAAAATCTAAGCAGCAAGTATACAGATCAGTACGTATTGGGTTTCGATTATTTGATAAAAGATGATACGCGCATAACAATTGAAGGGTATTACAAGACGTATAATGATGTTCCGATACAAAGAGAATCCACTACCTTGGATCCTTTAGATGACTTTGACGGTGAGCGGGTAAATAAGGGTGAAGGACAGTCAAATGGCTTTGAATTATTTTTTCAGAAAAAGCTAACACGTAGTTTTTCTTCCATTGTCAGCTATTCTTTTTCAAAGTCAACAGCAATTGATCCAAGGACAGGTAGGGAATACAATTGGGATTATGACTATAGAAATGTGTTTACCCTGGTGACCGGGTATAAGTTCTTCTGGAGAGAACAGGCCTGGTTTCAGGATTTTAAAAAGTCTTTTATCTATAATTTTATTTCCTGGTTTCCCTTTACACCGGCGGATGAGGATGAACTTAGTATCAAATGGCGTTACCTTGGAGGAAGACCTTACACTGCAAGAACATATTTAACGGATAACAGGGTATGGATAATTGATCCTATCAAGGATTTAAATACACGTCGCTTTCCTGTGTATCACAGACTCGATTTCAGAATAGATAAAAGATTTATTTTCGATAGTTACAACCTTGTAGTGTTTTTTGATTTGATTAATGTATATGGACGGGACAATCTTTGGAATTACAATTATGGAACCTTGATTGATGCCAACAATAATGTGGTTAAAAACAAGGAAAAAGTGCTACAATTCAAGGTTTTTCCTGTTGGTGGATTTTCTTTAGAGTTCTAGTGTTTAAATAAATTATGTTTTTTTTAAATTGTTAATTAAGTTTCGTCCTGCAATTTTAATATTTAGTATAACAGGAGAAATATAAATGAAGTTTTTTGTAGTAGTTTTATTAGCCATTGCACTATTTAGCTGTTCCAATAATAATCCTAAATTGGAAAAGGGCAGCATCGATTATGAGTTAGCTGCAAAACTGGCAGAAAAAGTTCCGGCATTTAATCCCGATGAGAATATGGTGATTGTTACAACAAATGAATTTGATGTCACGATTGCTGAAATAGTTAAAAGGATAAGATCACGTTTTGGAGGCCAGTCAAACAGGTTACCGGATGAACCGGCTGAAAATATCAAAAAGGTTTTAAAGGAATTTGGTGAAACGGTTGCTATCACAGAGATAATAGCTTTAGAAGCAGAGAAAGAGGGTATTATTCTTTCTGAAAGCCGCATAGATAGCATTGTTGAGGCTCAATATCAAATGTTTGGCGGTAAAGATAAATTTATAGAATTTGCTGCAAAAAATGGCGTATCAGAAGAATCAGTAAGAGAAGATATGAAAATGAATGAAATTCAGAAGCAGTACGTCGAATTAAAAAAAGATGAGCTGACACGTATTCTGCCGGAAGAAGTAGACGCTCTTTTAGAAAGCGACAGACTAGCTTCGGTGAGACATATTTTATTGCTGACTCAGGGAAAAAGTGAGGATGAGAAAAAAGCAAAATATTCCAAAGCCGAGAAGCTGCTTGAACGAGCAAAAGCAGGTGAAGATTTCGCGAAATTAGCAACAGAAAACACAGAAGATCCTGGTTCCAAAACAAACGGCGGTTTATATGAAAATTTTCCAAAAGGACAAATGGTTCCTTCGTTTGAGGAAGCTGCGTTTACTGTACCAGTCGGAGAAATAAGTGATATTGTTGAAACGCCATACGGTTATCATATTCTAAAAGTTGTTGAACGTAAAAAAGAAGACAGGCCGCGCGCTGTTGTTGAATCAGATTTAAAGAGCCGCAAAGAAAAAACGGTAATGAATCAAATATATGAAAAACTAAAAGAGAAATATGAAATTGAAGTAGTAGATATCATTTAATATATATTCAGGGGGCCGAAAGGCTCCCTTTTACTTTAGAAAGAAGTTATAATCCCACATAAAGTTTCTGTTATCCTTCCTTTTTTTAATGCCAAGAAAACACTGTCCCTGGCTATTAAAAGTATTCAAAACCAAACTTATAAATCTTGGGAATGTCTGTTAATTAATAACAACTCTAATGATGGCAGCTCAGAGATCGCAAAACGCTATGTCCAAAAAGATAAACGGTTTAAACTTATAAATGAAAAACGGCAAGGTGTTGTTTTTGCATCGCAAAAGGGCATGTCTATAGCAAAAGGAGAGTATATTTGCCGTATGGATGCAGACGATGTTTCTTTGCCGGAAAGGTTAGCAGCCCAATCTGATTTTTTGGATAATAATTTGCAATTCGGCGTAGTGTCAGGACTGGTTGAGTATATTGGACATCGCAAAGGAACTATCGGTTTTCAGCGCTACGTTGATATGGTGAATAGTATTCAATCTTACCGGGAAATTTTTATCAGACGTTTTATTGAATCTCCCATTGTAAATCCATCTGCTATGTGGCGCAAAGAAATCGTTGAAAAATATGGATTTTATAGAGAGGGCGACTTTCCTGAAGATTATGAACTATGGCTGCGCTGGCTAGATAGCGGTGTAAAAATCCAAAAACTTCCGTTCAATGTTTTGGAATGGCATGATTCTGATAATCGCTTGACACGAACGGATAAACGCTATAGAGATAAAGCATTTTATTCAATAAAAACTCGCTATTTGGCAAAATGGTTGAAACAAAATAATCCACTACATCCGCATGTAGCAATATGGGGTGCAAGCAGAATATCACGTATAAGGGCAAGAGAACTAGAAAGTTATGGAATTAATATTAGCTATTATATTGATATAAGTTTAAAAAGAAATCTTGATAAAAAAGTGATTAACTATAAATACATTCCTGAGCCTGGGAAGGCTTTTGTTTTAACTTATATAAGGCAGGCTAATGCCAGAGAAGAAATTCGCGAATATTTGGAAAGCAAAGGGTATAGGGAAGGAGAGAACTTTTTACTGATTTCCTGATTTTTCATTCAAAGATTCTAATAATTCTTCCAGCTGCAGATGTTTTTCCTCCCATTCAAATTCCAGGCTGCTAATTTCACTTTCCAGTTCTTTATACTCCTTATTTAATTGAGTACTTTTTACACTATCATTATATGTTAATGGATCTGCTAGTGAAGATTCAACTTTATTCTTGCGTAAAGTTTTTAAATCTAAGTCTTTTTCGATCTTGTTTATGCGGTTCCGGAGATCATTTCGCTTTTTACTAACTGCTTTTCTTGCTTCTGCTTCAAGGCGTTTTTGTATTTTATTTTTCCTGGTAGTGACATTTTGATCCGCTGCAGATTTAGGTACATTAATAAAAGATTCATCTGCTAAATCAGTTTCATTTTTGATAAGTTGTTTTCTCTTTTCTTGATAATATGTGTAATTTCCCGGGTAATCGTAAAGTTCCATGTTTTTGATTTCAATAACTCTCTTAACCAGGCGATCAAGAAAATGCCGGTCATGGGAAATTATCAATAACGTACCGTCATAATTACTAAGTGCATTTTCCAGAGCCTCTTTGGAGGCCATATCCAGGTGATTTGTCGGTTCATCCATAATCAGGAAATTGCATGGCGAAAGCAATATTTTGGCCAATGAAACACGCGCTTTTTCTCCCCCGGAAAGGACTCCTATCTTTTTATTAACATCATCTCCGTGAAATCGAAATAATCCCAGGATATCTCTTAATTTTGTTCTGAAAGAAGGGGCCGCGGTTTCTTCGACTTCTTCCAGGGCCGTTTTGTCAAGTGTTAAAGCCTCAGTTTGATGTTGGGCGTAGTAACCAATTTTTACGCGTTCACCCAGATGAATATGTCCATTTTGAGGGACTAAATCCCTATAAATAAGTTTTGTGAGTGTTGTTTTACCTTCACCATTATCACCAACTAAAGCAATTTTTTCTCCGCGTACAATCTGCAGATTAAATTTCTTAAACACTTCGTTTTTATCATAAGAAAAAGACATCTCTTTTATATTAAGGACTTCTTTATAGCTCTGAATATCAGCTTTTATTTGAAATGAAAAATGTGATTTTTGTTCAGGGATTTTTATTTCTTCCATTTTTTCCAGCATCTTAAGGCGGCTCTGCACTTGCGCAGCTTTAGTTGCCTTATATCGAAAACGATCAATAAATTTCTGGATGCGTTCCTTTTCGGCTGTTTGACCTTCATATCTTTTTATTAAATTTTCATTTTCTTCCTTCTTTTTCTTTTCGTAGAAATCATAATTTCCGGCATAGACTTTTATTTTTCCATGTTCTAATTCGGCTATCTCTTTCACCAACCTGTCAAGGAAATACCTGTCATGAGAAATTAATATTATTGTTCCGGGAAAATTTTGCAGGTAGTCTTCAAGCCACTCCAGTGAGTGTATATCCAAGTGGTTGGTCGGCTCATCCATTAGCAGGTAATCAGGCTCTTGAAGTAATAAACGTGCCAGATGAACACGCATTCTCCAACCTCCGCTAAATTCATCAATTGGTCGTAAAAAGTCGTTTTCTGAGAAGCGCAGTCCAGATAATACTTTTTTTGCCTGTGATTCCAGTTGGTAACCACCTAAAAGGTGAAAGTGATCTTCAAGTTTTCCCAGTTTTTGAATTAAATCTTTATTGTGATTTTTGCTTATTTGTTCACGTAAATCATCAATTTCTTCTTCCAGATCCAATAATTCTTCATGACCTTCCAGGACAATTTTTAAAATAGGTTTTGGGTCAAATTGTATTTCTTCCTGTGGTAAATATCCAATAGAACAATTCTTTGGAATTTGAAGATCACCTTCGTTTAATTGAGACTCGCCTGTTAGCAACCTGAATAATGTCGTTTTACCAGCTCCATTGGGACCAATTAAACCAATTCTCTTTTTAGGTTTAATAACCCAATCCAGGTCTCTCAACAGATAACGATCACCTATTGTATAGGAAAGTTTTTGAATTTGAATCATAGAAATATAAAATTAGAACAATTCTTTTAAAATAGAGTATTACCATTTTAATTTAAAGAGAAATGATTTAATTTAATAGTTAAGCAAAGTTTCCACATATAACGGGTGCTAAATACACAGTTTAAAATTCTATGAAAAATAATATTCTGGCTTTCGAAAATATTACTGCCTATGAGTTAGACAAATTAAACAGGGAAAAAACAATTTTTGTTTTTTCGGTTAGTTTGTTGGAGGAGCATGGTCCGCACCTGCCCCTCGGAGTGGATCTTTTTGTTGCAGAATATATGGCCGAGCAAATTATTAACAGTATTGCCGAAAAATACAAGGATTTTACAATTGTTAAAATTCCTCCGCTACCCGTTGGCAGTGGAGGTATTAGATGGCTTGGTACTCTAAACAGTAAACAGCGTACTGTAAAAAAATTAGTTCTTGATTATTGCTCAAACCTTGGGAAGCATGGATTTAAATATGTTGTTATCAGTAATGGTCATGGAGGTTTAGGTCATGTAGTGGCCCTGGAAGAAGCTGCCAGAAAATGTTCTCGAAAATATAAAATGTCCGTTATATCACCCAGCGGAAAAGTTGCCTTCGATTTGTTAACCGGTAAATATATCCCTGAGATAGAGGAACGCCTTGGCTACAAATTTACTGATAAAGAAAAGGAGCAACTAAAGAAGGATTCCCATGCCGGCTGGTGGGAAACCAGTATAATGATGATTATTAAACCAGAGCTGGTTAAAGAATCCTACAAAAATCTGGAACCTTTTCTTCTCTCCCGTTGGCAGAGGATGAGCAATAAGCTTTATCCTGGAGATAAGGGCTACCGGGGTTTTCCAGCTAAAGCGTCTAAAGAATATGCAAAAGCTGCAGCGGATTCTATGTTAGATCATACTATGGAGTTGGTCGAAGATTGGTTAAAAGGAGAAGATATGAAAGAAAAGGCATCCTCTCCTCTCTATAAAATTCTTTTTTTCAGAACGAATTTTGACAGGTCCGTTATTACTGGATTTTTAATTTTGATTGGGCTACTGCTGTTTTATTTTTTACGCTAATTTTCTGAGCACTGTTCTTTTCTTTAATCTTTGCAAAAACCTATTCGTACTGCTAAAAAAACATTGCTTTAATGCCGGTAAAACAGCCAATTACTGAATGGTTATTGTCATTTTTTGTGAAATATTATCCGAAGCATTTCCCACATATACTAAATACTCTCCTCTTTCCAGGTTCCATCCGGAAATGGATTCATCATAAAAGGCAAGATTATCTGCCGCAAAGGAGACCTCAACAGAGGCGCTATTGCCTTTTTGTAATGAAACTTTTTTAAAAGCTTTCAACTCTTTCAAAGATCTTTCCACCTTTGAATTGGGTTTCCCAACATACACCTGGATAACTTCAGCACCAGCGATATTTCCAGTATTGGAAACAATGCATGATATAGTTATTTTGTCTCCGGAAGAATAGATTTTTTTCTCTGTTTTTGCTTCAGAAAGCTCAAAAGAGGTGTATGACATGCCATGCCCAAAGGCAAATAAAGGTTTTATCTTTTTGGAATCATGCCAGCGGTAACCCACAAAAATACCTTCTTTGTAATATTGGTTTATGCCGTCTCCCGGATAGGATTGTTTTCCATAATGATGAGCAGCATTGTCTATTAATTTAACGGGAAAGGAAAATGGTAGTTTTCCAGAGGGATTAACATCGCCACTAATAACATCTGCCATAGCAGGACCTGCTTGGCTGCCAAGATACCATCCTTGCATTAAACCCTTGATACCTGGCAACCACGGCATTTCAACCGCATTGCCACTTACCAGAATTACTCCAATTTTTTCATTGGCTTTAATTAGTTTATTAAGAAGTTCATCCTGTCCGAAAGGAAGAGCCATGTTTCTGCGGTCACCTCCTTCACAATCCTGGCGATGGTTTTTATTCAATCCACCAAAATATAGAACGACGTCCGCTTTTGAGGCGAGCTTTACAGCTGCTTTCTGAAGCGAATCCGCATTAAGTTTTGATGGTACTTCGCGTCCGTATTCAGGGGGACCCGAAGCGTATCCCATTGAATGGATAATCTTTGCCTTTTTAAATCTTTTTTGCAATCCTTCTAAGGGTGATATTTCCTGTTTTGCTTTTAATTCAGATGAACCACCACCTTCAGTCATAGCTCTGGTGGCATTTTCTCCAATAACCGCAATGGTCATTTTTTTATCAGGATCAATAGGAAAAAAAGAATTCTCATTTTTTAATAGTACAATGCCTTCGCCAGCAACCTTTCTGGCTATCTGAAGATGTTCCTCATTGTTCATTTTTCCCAGTGCGCGATTAGGATTCATATTCGTGCGAAACATCAGACGAAGAATTCTACGCACCTTATCATCAACAACAGCTTCTTCGATCTCCCCTTTTTTGAGCAATTCAAGAAATGGTTTTGCCAGGTAATAATCGTTATAGACGTTCTTTGAAGACGTGGTTAAACCATCTGTACCTGTTCCCATTTCTATATCGAGTCCATATAATGCAGCTTCCTTTGTATCATGGGTGGCTCCCCAGTCAGTAACGACCACTCCATCAAAATCCCAGTCTTCTTTTAGAATTTTGTTAAGCAGCAGCTCGTTATGGCAGCAAAATTGCCCTCTGAATTTATTGTATGCACCCATTATAGACCAAACCTTACCCTCTTTTACAGCAGCTTTGTAAGCTGGCAGATAGATCTCATATAAAGCCCTGTCACTTAGCTCCACATTAATTTGGTCTCGCCACATTTCCTGATTATTAAGAGCATAATGTTTCACACAGGCAGCAACACCGTTTTGTTGTATACCTTCGATGTAAGGAACGACCATCATAGAAGCCAGATGGGGATCTTCGCCCATATACTCAAAATTCCTGCCATTGAGCGGCGTACGGTAAATGTTAACACCGGGCCCCAGCAAAATATCTTTCTTTCTGTAGCGTGCTTCTTCTCCCAGGGCAATCCCATATTGTTTAGAAAGCTGCGGGTTAAAAGTTGCTGCCAGGCAGGTTAATGCCGGAAACGCTGTGATTGAATCGTTAGTCCAACCTGCATATCCCCATTCATCCCAATTGATTTCTCCCCTTACCCCATGCGGACCATCAGACATCCATAGCTCAGGAATCCCCAGTCGTGGTACCCCAGGAGAACTAAATTTAGATTGCGCATGACACATAGCTACTTTCTCTTCAAGGGTCAATTGAGAAAGAATACTATCAATTTTTACTTCTATTTCCTTAACAGAACTTTGTGCTTCCATATTTTTTCCAACGAAGAGTGCAATTATTATGACAGCTTGGGCAAGGCTTCTCATCAGGTATTTCTCTATTTTGGTTAAACTAAAACAAGTAATTAATTGCTAAAATGTTTTTGGTTTTTAGCTAGAAAAATTGGTTTTCTCATTATGTTCATGAATTATAATTTCGCCAAAAACGAAATTTAAAAGGACTTCAATATCGAAAACATTTAAAACCGCACGTCGGGATCAACATCTGCATCGTAATCCACTTCTTCAAAAGCAAATCCGAAAAGTTTTAAAAATTCTTTTTTATACCCTTCAAAGTCAGATAATTGATGAAGGTTGCCTGTATTGATTTTCGGCCATATTTCATTGACCTGCTTTTGCACATCCTTGGCCATCTCCCAATCATCTAAACGCAAACGACCATCTTCATCAGTTGCAAAGTTCTGGCTATAAAGACGGTCTCTAAACAGTCGATTTACCTGCTCAATACAACCTTCGTGATTTCCTTGTTCCTTCATTATCTTGTAAAGAATGGAAATATACAAAGGCACTACAGGAATGGCCGAACTAGCCTGAGTAACCAGGGCCTTCATTACTGCTACATAAGATGCACCGGATAACGGTGCGAGCATTTTATTTAATCGTGCAGAAGTTTTATCCAGATCTATTTTTGCCTGGCCGATGGTTCCTTCCCAGTAAATGGGCCAGGTGAGTTCCGTGCCTATATAGGTATATGATACTGTTTTGCAGCCATTTGCTAATAAACCTTTTTTGTTTAAAAGATTGAGCCATGATTCCCAATCCTCTCCACCCATTACTTTTACAGTTCCTGAAATTTCTTCTGCCGTAGCCGCCTCAAGGTGAACATCTTGAATTTCAACTTTATCAGTGTTTAATGTTTTACCATCATAACTTTGACCGATAGGTTTCAAAACTGAAGATGCTACTTCACCCGTTTTAGGGTCTGTTCTTCTGGGAGCAGCGACACTATATATAACAAGATCAAAAGGACCAAAGCCGTTTTTTGCAGCATTAACAACCTCTTTCTTTACTTGATCTGAAAAAGCATCTCCGTTTATACTTTTAGATTTTAAGCCAGCTTCTTTTGCTAATTTCTCGAAGGCAGCAGTGTTGTACCATCCTGCCGTTGCTGTTTTTTTATCTGTTGGCTCTTTTTCGAAGAACACACCTATGGTTGATGCGTCACTTCCAAACGCAGCAACAATGCGTGATGACAATCCGTATCCGGTTGAAGCACCTAAAATCAATGCTTTTTTTGGACCATTATCAATTTCCCCTCCCGCTTTAACATGTTTAATCTGTTCACGCACATGTGCTTCACATCCAACGGGGTGAGAGGTTAAACAGACAAATCCTCTGATACGCGGCTTTATAACCATTTTGATTCCTTTTGCAGTTTGGTCAGGATATTTATAAAATATACTCTTCTTTTTTGTTTTGAATTGCTTCTATTTCTTTTTTGCGTTTTGAATATCCGTCACGGTCCATTAGAGCATATGTAGCAATCTTACCCTCTTCAACACCGGGCTGATCAAAGGCATTAATACTCAATAACTCCCCGGCAAATGCTGTTGCAGCCTGAAAAGAAAAATAGTAGCGCCCAATATTTTCTTCAGAAACATCGGAAATTTTGATTGTTAAATTTGGTCTGTTATTATCGGTTAAGGCAATTTCGGTAGCTTTCTTTTCAGCATTTAGCAATCCGCCAAGTGTTTTACCATTGAGATAATCAAAGTCTTTTATATAAGAAAAATGATTTTTAAGAAGATCGTTATTTTTAAATTTTTCTACTTCTATAAATGAAATAATTTTATCATTAGGACCTTCCATATAAAGCTGAACTTGAGAATGCTGATCTGTTGCACCTAACGCTTTAACAGGGGTTTGCCCAACTTCACTTTATTTCCTTCTATATCAAAGCGCTTACCAAGGCTTTCAGCCCATAATTGACTATACCAGTCTGCAATATCTTTAAGCTTATTGCTGTAGGGCATCATGACACTTATGTTTTTGCCTCTTTTGCATGAGAATAGTATGAATAGCAGCATAAATAAACGCAGGATTTTTTATTAAGTCAGCGTTCCGGCATATGCTTGCACATCTCCGCGGCTCCTGTTAGCAGTTTATCAATATCTATTCCGGCGATTGCGGCTGGTATTAAGCCAAGAGGAGATAAGTACTGAAAATCTACCACCGACATTTGCAGGTATCCGAAAGCATTTTATCGCATTTTCCTGGGCAATTTGATTTAACAAACCCTTATGCGGATCTGTTGTAAACAATAGATTTTTGTAATAATTGTTTCCCAGTTTATCTTTTAAAAACTCCATCATATAGAGCAGCGTTGCAGCGGTCTCCGCTGTTCCTCCGGATTTTGAAACAACATGAAATAGTGTTTTTGATACATCAATCTGTTCCATCAGTTCAGCCAACCAATCCGGATCAACGTTATCAGGGTAATACATTTTGGGAAAACTGGAGTCGTTATAATAATAACTATTTAAAGAGGATTGCAAAGCAATGGGACCGAGTGCAGACCCGCCAATTCCTATATTTACATAAGAGGAGAATCGATCTTGTACATGCTCAGCATAAGATTTTACTTCTTCCAGGACTTCGGTATCAAATGGCAGATCGTAAAAGCCTAATGTCCCATTTGTAATTTTTTCTTCCAACGAAGTGAAAATATTGTTTTGTTCGGCTAATTTTTCTATATCACTAAAATGTATTCCATGTTCTTCTCCAATATTTGTACTAATAATATTTGAGAAGTCTAACTTTAAATTCATTTTTTTTCCTGTTTGTTTAATTAAATAATAAAAAAAGGCTGGTCTTAAAGTCCGGGTATAAACTCATCCCTAAGAAACGGATTTAGACTTTTAGAACAGCCTTTTTAAAGGTTTTTCAAATCAACTAATTTTGGTGGTGAATATCACTTTCAGCTTTTTTTACTATATCTTTTCTTTTCAATCTCGGTAAAAACAAGCTCACTTTTGCCCTTTAATTTTACCTGTATCACACTTCCTTCTTTAAAAGTACCCTTTAATAATTCATCGGCAATCGGATCTTCCAAATGCTTTTGAATAGCTCTTTTTAAAGGTCGTGCACCATACATCGGATCGAATCCCTGTTCAACCAGGAACTTCTTAGCACCGTCCGTAAGTTGAAATTCAATACTTTTTTCTCCTAGTTTTTCCATTACTTCTTTAAGGGAGATATTTATTATCTGTAGAGACTCATCTTCATTAAGTTGCTTAAAAACAACTGTATCATCAATACGATTTAAAAATTCAGGGTTAAAGGAATTTTTTAATTCATCAGAAATTTTATTCTTCATGATTTCAAATTTACTGTCATCATTGCTCGTAAAACCATATCCGCTTGTGTTTTTTAAATGACGCACACCAATATTGGAGGTCATTACAATAATTGTATTTTTAAAATCTACTTTATGACCAAGTGAATCTGTTAAATGGCCCTCATCCAAAACCTGAAGCAAAATATTAAAAACATCAGGATGTGCTTTTTCAATTTCATCCAAAAGAATAACTGAGTATGGATGCCGGCGAACTTTTTCGGTTAAGATTCCACCTTCTTCATATCCAACATAACCAGGAGGCGATCCAACTAAGCGCGATACGTTAAATTTTTCCATGTATTCACTCATATCAATCCGGATTAGCGCGTTTGCACTTTCAAAAAGATATTCTGCTAATTTTTTGGCAAGAAAAGTTTTTCCAACGCCGGTCGGTCCCAAAAAGATAAATGAGCCAATAGGTCTGTTTGGATCTTTCAGGCCAGCTCTGGCGCGGCGGATAGCTTTGGTAATTGTAAACACAGCATCGTCCTGCCCGATTATTTCTTTTTTAAGTACTTCATTCATATCAAGCAAACGAGTTGATTCGTCAACTGCGATACGCTGTGAAGGAACACCTGTCATCATAGCCACTACCGATGCAACATCCTCTTCTGTAACAACAGCTGCCCGACTTTCTTCTTCAATTTCCCATCTTTGCCGCGCTTCGTCCAGTTTTTCAACAAGGTTCCTTTCCTGGTCCCTTAGCTTGGCTGCTCGTTCAAAATCCTGCAATTTGGCAAGTGATTCCTTTTCGCCCCGAATTAGTTCAATATCTGCTTCATATTCTAAAATTTCCTTCGGTACGATTATATTTTCCATATGCACCCGAGAGCCTGTCTCATCCAGTACATCAATAGCTTTATCCGGAAAGTTTTTATCACTCATATAACGATCAGCAAGTTTCACTATGGAATCAACGGCTTCTTCGTTATAAGTAACGTTGTGATGTTTTTCATAACGGTCTTTTACAGTTTTAAGAATTTCCAGAGTTTCTTCTGCGGTTGTTGGTTCAACCATCACTTTTTGAAATCTTCGTTCTAACGCGCCGTCTTTTTCGATATACATGCGGTATTCATCAAGGGTTGTTGCTCCAATACACTGTAATTCACCTCTGGCTAATGCCGGCTTAAACATGTTTGACGCGTCTAATGAACCTGATGCACCCCCGGCACCGACAATGGTGTGAAGCTCATCGATGAAAAGAATTACATCGGTTGCTTTTTCCAGTTCAGTCATCAGCGCTTTCATACGCTCTTCAAACTGTCCGCGGTATTTTGTACCTGCTACAATGGAACCCATATCTAATGCTACTACTCTTTTATTGTGCAGTACACGGGAAACTTTCTTCTCGACAATACGAATAGCCAAACCTTCTGCGATGGCAGTTTTGCCAACACCAGGTTCACCAATTAACACCGGGTTATTTTTTTTACGTCGGCTCAAAACCTGCGCAACGCGCTCTATCTCTTTTTGACGACCAATTATCGGATCAAGCCTGCCATCTGTAGCCATAAGCGTTAAATCACGTCCGAAATGATCCAGTGCGGGTGTTTTTGTTTTCTTGGATGATGCAGCACCTTGTTTTGGTACCGGAGGTGTTGATGGTTTGCCTGCCAGAATATTTTCCAGTTCATTAAAGCAGCTGGCATAATCTATATTGAAAGTCTGTAAAATCTGAGCAGCTAAACAATCTTTTTCTTTTAGAATGGATAAAATTAAATGTTCTGTTCCAATTACATCGTTGTTAAAATTTTTAGCTTCGATGTAGGTCATTTTTAATGCTTTTTCAGCGCGCTTACTTAGAGGCAGGTTCCCGATAGTCATTGTGCCGCCACTTGGCGCTGTAGCATCTTCTATTGCCTTTTTTAATTTTTCGAGATCACAGCCAAGGTTTTTTAATATTTTTATGGCGATCCCTTCACCTTCTTTTATTACTCCTAATGTCAAGTGTTCAGTACCAATGTAGTCGTGGCCTAAACGCATTGCTTCTTCTTTGGAGTAGCGGATCACTTTTTGTACCCGGCTGGTAAAATTATTTCCCATTCTTTTCTTTCCTTACTTCGATAAAAGGATAATTTTCATAGTATCAATTTAGTGCTAACATTATAAACAGTCAAGGGTTCCATTAGCGTTAGCGGTCTTCTTCAATGCTGCAATCTGTCATGTGCATCAAAATAATTTTTATACCTATATATTAGTTATAGGTAGAAAAGTAAAAAAACTTATTAAATTAATTTAGTTTGGACAACATTACATCGTTAAAATACAAACAGGTATTTGGATTTGCAGTTGCCTTAAACATTAATTATTATTCACGCCTTCTTTTAATTTTAATATTTGGATAAAAAATGACTGATTTTAATACTCTGCTTAATCAAGCCAGAGAATTGTTTGATGCAGGCAAATACAAGGAAGCTACAAAAGTTTTCTTAAGTTCGCTGGAGTTCACGGAAGATGAAGGAGAAAAAGGAAAAATCTGGGCCGAATTATGCTGGGCTTTTTATAAAGACAAGTCTTTCCAGCAGGCAATAGAGGCAGCAGAAAATGTTTTAGATTACGATAAAATGTATGAGGCCAAGGAAGATTTATATCGAATAATGGGCTACAGCTATTTTGCTCTTGAAAATGATAAACGTGCTGAAAAATTCTTATTGAAATCACTTGAAAAGGACAATAATTCTGATAAGCAAAAATATGTGGCTTATGAATTAGGAAAATTGTATTTCCGTAACCAGAGATATAAAGATTCTGAGAAGTATTTACTAATGGCGGAGGAATTTTTTAAAATTAATGCGCCTGAATACTGGATTTCTTTATTATTCTTTAAAGGATTTTGTAAGTTTTATCTTCACAACCTGGGAGATGCAGAAAATATATTTAAAGAACTGGTTCAAAACGCTAAAGATTCAATTGCAAAGGCAAATGGACTCTATGGACAGGCCTACATAGAGTTTGAAAAAAAGAATTATCTAAACACGGTAAATGTGTGTGAGAGCATTCCGAAACTTAATCCGGATTTCTTTGATATGGAATCATTGGGATTTATGATGGCAGCGTCTTTTTTTTATTTAGGCAGGTATGATGTTTTTAAACAATATTATCATCAAATGAAGTTGACGTATAAAGAAGGGCGCTATCTTGAGGAGCTGTCGCGTTTGAATTCTCAGATCCCAGATATAAACCCGGGCATAGAAAAAAATTAAAATCTTACCCTTACAGTCATATATAGTTTGTTTTTAAGATGGACTCCATAAAAAATAAAATTTTTTCGTTGCCACAATTTTCTGAATTAGAGAAATATTACACGAAAAGAAAAGTTCATCTTAAAAATGTACAAGGCTCTTTTAATACCTTTATTTTAGAGTTCCTTTACTGGAAAACACAAACTCCAATTCTTTATGTTGCAAATTCACTGGAATCAGCTGAAAAAGTTCATGATGATCTTGAATTTCTGCAAAAGGATGCTGTAAAAAAACCACATCTCGCTTTTCTGCCTGGTCTCTTTATTGAACCCTATGAGACATCAGAACCCAGACCCGAATTGGTAAGTATGCGGTTGGAAGCAATGCAGACCTTTTTAGAGCATGAGCAGTGGATTGCGGTTTGTACTTATGAATCGCTCCTTGAAAAACTTCCCTTACCGGAAACTTTCGTTGATAAACAGATTTATTTAAAAATTGCAAACACTTTGCCATTCAGTGATTTAATAGAGCAATTAGATGATGCAGGATTTGAGCGTGTTGATATAGTTGAACAAGTAGGTGAATTTAGTGTGCGTGGAGGAATAATTGATATTTTTGCATGGAATAATGAAGAGCCCGTTAGACTAGAATATTTTGGAAATGAAATTGAATCGATAAGAGCTTTTGACGTAATCACCCAAAGAACAACAAAAAAGATGGATGAAATTACGATTTTACCCCATCTGACCAATCATGATGCGGAAATTTTTATTAATGAAATTCTGCCAGAAAACAGCACTTTGTTTTTCGAAGATTCAGATGAATGTTTCCAGAAAATTCAAAGTTTCTTTGAACAAGCCATAAGCAAATACGAGGAAGACAATGAGATAAAAAGTAATTTTGATGAACCCGGGAAATATTATTCACACCCGGCAGCACTTATTAAAAAATTATCTTTATTCCGCCAAATAAATACAAATCTTATAAAAGATGGTTCTTCTAAATCAGTTGATTTTAAGACTCTGGTACATCCCGACTTCAATGGATCTATAAAACTGTTTCTTGAACATATAGCTAAACAATTCAAAAAAGATAATAAACGTCAATTCATTATTCAGTCTCACAGCCAGGAACAAGCAAATCGGTTGCAGGAAATACTAGAAGAAGAAGATCTGCTTGTCAACGCGAAATTTTATTTCGGGACTTTTCATGGAGGTTTTGTTATCGAAGATTTGAATATGGAGGTTTTAACTGACCATGAAATATTCAGTCGTTTTAAGCGACATAAAGCATACCGTAGTTTTAAAAGTGGTGCCTATTTAAGACAATTAGGAGGGTTAAACCTTTATGATTATGTGGTGCACATAGATTATGGTATTGGTCAATATATGGGATTGGATATTGTTAATTATGGTTCTGTTAAAAAGGAATGTTTAAAGATTACCTACCAGGAAGGTGATAATCTTTTTGTAACAGTTGACAGGTTAAACCGTGTTCAGAAATTTAGCACAGAAGAAAGTGGCTCACCCAAGCTCAGCAAACTTGGCACAACGGAATGGCAAAAAGCCAAGATTAAAACAAAAGAATCCCTTAAAAAGGTAGCAGCAGAATTAATCCAGATTTACGCTGGGAGAAAAACTCAACCAGGATTCCAATTTTCTGAAGATACACACTGGCAAAAAGAGTTGGAAGCTTCTTTTGTTTATGATGAAACTGAGGATCAGATAACAGCTATATCTGCAGTGAAAAGCGATATGGAGAATACAGAGCCAATGGATCGTCTTTTATGTGGTGATGTGGGCTTTGGAAAAACCGAGGTCGCTCTAAGAGCGGCCTTCAAAAGTGTTATGTCTGGCAAGCAGGTTGCAATCCTTGTTCCTACAACAATTTTAGCCTTTCAGCATTTTGAAACCTTTAAGAACAGGGTTCAGGAGTTTCCAGTGAAGATTGAAATGCTAAATCGGTTCCGCAGTAAAAAAGAACAGAAAATAATTTTGGATAAACTTATCAGCGGATCAATTGACATCGTAATTGGCACGCACCGCCTTTTAAGTGAAGATGTATTTTTTAAAGATTTAGGATTGCTGATTGTTGATGAAGAACAAAGGTTTGGTGTAAAGCATAAAGAAAAAATAAAGAAATTCAGGTTATCCGTGGATATCTTATCTATGACAGCGACACCCATACCGCGGACATTGCATATGGCGCTTATGGGTGCGCGTGATTTTTCACAGATTGAAACAGCTCCGCATAACCGTCTTCCCGTTCATACAGAAATTGTGCAATGGAATGATGCTAAAATTTATCAAATTATTAAAAGAGAAATTCAAAGAGGTGGGCAGGTTTATTTTGTTCATAATCGGGTTGAATCAATTATGGCAGTAAAAGAAACTTTGGCTGAAATTGTTCCGGATGCCCGAATAGCTGTTGGGCATGGACAATTGCCTGAAAGACAATTAGAAAAGGTTATGCTCGATTTTATGCAGAACAAGTTTGATATCCTTATCGCATCAATGATCATAGAAAATGGTCTTGATATAGCAAATGTAAATACTATTCTGATTAACCGGGCTGATAAATTTGGGCTCGCTCAGCTATACCAGCTTCGCGGAAGGGTTGGTCGCTCATCGAAACAAGCCTATGCCTATTTGATCGTACCTGCTATGGAAAAATTAACGGAGTTATCACGTAAACGATTAAGAACAATACAGGATTTTACGGAACTTGGCTCAGGATACAAAGTTGCACTAAGGGATTTAGAAATAAGGGGAGCAGGAAATTTATTAGGAAAGCAACAAAGCGGTTTTGTACAAACCGTGGGCTTTGATCTTTATTGTAAAATTTTGGATGAGGCGGTAGGTGAGTTAAAGAAAGGGTCTACTCTTGTTACAGAAAAAACTTTAGATGTTTCACAAAGAGTTTTTACAGATCCCAAACTTGATTTTGATTTCGATTTGCTCATTCCACATACATATATAAGAAATGATCTGGAACGAGTTTCTATTTACCACAGGCTGGTCAATTTTAGGGAAGCAGATTCAATAGATCAGATGCGATTGGAGCTTAAGGACAGATTTGGACCTTTACCAGATGAAGTGACAATGTTCCTTGAAGCGGTTAGCTTAAAAGTTGTTGCAGGTTTTCTATATGCAAAACGCTTGATATTAAACGCTAACAAACTAAAAATCTTTTTTGATGAAAAAGCTGAAAGGGATGATTTGTTTTTTGATGAAACTATTCCAAAATTAATGAATACGGAAATAACAAAGATTAATTTTTTAAACCAAAAAGATCTTGGAGTCCAAATTTTACTTAAAGGTGAATCAGCAAAAGAGCGAATAGAATTCGCTAAAAAAGTATTGCAAAGCATAATCAATTAGCACTATCTTACTGGCTACATAACAAAAATCTGTAAAGCCTATAAGATGTTCCAGCATTAAATGTAAGGTGTAATATGAAGTTTAAAAATATAACCATTATTGCTCTTTTTTTTACAACGATAGCTTGTACAAGTAAACATGAACTTCCACCAGATCTTGTGGCACAAGTTAATGATGCTTACCTAAATAAGGAAAACCTGAATTATAGAGTTCCGGTTAGCCTGCAGGATGAGACAAAGTTGTCCATGAAAAAAATGTTGATTAAGCAATGGGTGGAAGATGAAATAGTTTATCAAACAGCTCTTAATGAAGGCCTTATATTCAACGAAAGCGAATTATTTCTAATTGACGATTATAAAAAATCCTTACTTATTCAACGATATCTTGATGCAAAATTGAATAAAAATTATAAAGTACCTGATAAACGCATTGAGGATTATTATAACGACAATAAAAAAGAATTTATTCGTATATCGGATGAAGTTCATATTGTTCACTTATTCATTGAAAACAGGGATAATGCTATCTTTAATGAGATTAAAGAATCAAAAAATTTACATGATATTATAGATAAGTATTATTTTGATACCCGCTCTACTTACGAAAGTCCTAACGGAGATCTGGGCTACGTAGCAGTAGAATCTCTTTCAGCAATTATTCAAAATGCAGTTAAAAGACAAAAAACAGGTACAATTTCAAAAGCGCTTAAATCTAATGACGGTTACCATTTTATAGAGTTAAAAGATAAACAAAAAGCCGGTTCACAGATAGATCTTGAATTGGTAAAAGACGAAATTGTCCGCAGATTAAAGTGGCAAATGAGGGGTCAGGAGCAAGTCAGGTTGATGGATGAACTTAGAGGCAAATTTCAGGTGCAAACATATTTAAGTAAAGTACAATAAGGGAAAAAAATGATTAATAAAATAGTAATAATTATGGTTTTATTGACAGGCTTTCTTTTTTCACAAAATTTGGTTGATGGAATAGCAGCAATTGTGGGAGATGAAATTATATTAAAATCGGAAATAGAACAACATGTTCAAAATTACATTTTGCAGAACAGAATTAATGTACAAAGCCAACCACAGATAATTGTTCAATTAAGAGAACAGACAATGCAATCATTGATTGAATCTAAGCTTCTGCTGGGAATTGCCCAGAAAGACACGGTTGTGGTGGATCCGGAAATGGTTGACCAGAGAGTTGAACAGAGAATTCAATATCTTATAAGCAGGGTAGGATCTGAAGATGAACTTGAAAAAACATTTAAAAGCAGTATAAAAAAAATAAAAAGAGATACCCGTAAAATTTTGGAAGAGCAATTATTGGTAGAAAAAGTACGTCAACAAAAATTTACACAGGTGAAAATTTCTAAAAGAGAAGTGGAGGATTTTTACTCTAATTTCGGTGACAGTATACCCGGGATCAAAGAGGCTGTCGATATTAGTCATATTCTGAAAACAGTGAAACCATCAAAAAGTGCACAGGAAGTGGCAATGCAAAAAATATCAGACATAGAAAAACAAATTGAAAATGGTGCTTCATTTGAGGAGCTGGCAAAAAAATACTCTGAAGATCCTGCATCGGCCTCACGTGGCGGCGATTTGGGATTCACGAGCCGCGGAGACTTTGTTCCTGAATATGAAACAGCTGCATTTTCATTAGCAGATGGAGAGGTCTCAGAAATTGTTCAATCGCAGTTTGGATATCATATTATTCAAATGGTTGAACGCAGAGGAGAAAAAATAAGAACACGTCATATATTAGTCAGAGTAGCTCCAACGGTTGATGATGAAAAAACTACAATTGCAGAATTGGCAAAGTTAAAAGAAAAAGCATTGTCCGGAGAAAATTTTAATGATCTTGCTGCCGAGAGCTCTGATGATGACAATGTAAAAGATGATAATGGATTTCTAGGTAGCTTTGAGTTTGATAATTTAGTTTTACCGCAATTTAAAGAAGTCCTCAAAACATTAAAGGAGGGCGAGATAAGCGATCCCTTTAAGACAGATTTTGGGTATCATATTGTTAAACTGGATAAACGAAGTGATTCGAGGTCTATATCACTTGAAAAAGATTGGCAAAAAATTGAACAGATGGCCACAAATTTTAAAATAGAAAAAGAATACAAGAAATGGATTAATGACCTAAAACTTCAAATTCCAATAGAAATAAAAACCTAATATTTCCCAATCCAACAATAAAACTGGCAAAAGGAGATTGTAATTCTATTCTTCTTTTGCCTTTTTTTTATATTTATTTTGTTTTAAACCTTAAATTCCACTATTAGTTATAAAAAATACTAACCTTTTTGGCCGATCAAGCGAAAATTATGATACTTATAATAGATAATGTTAAAAATCGCAATACTTAAAAAAGAAATGTATTTAAAAAGCATTCATGGAAAACCCCTTCAGGATAACCATATTCAATGGAAAAATTGTTAAACACTATACTAAATAAATATCATTCCCTTGGCAGCAAAAGAGGTTTTCGGGCCTTACAGGAAATTCAAAATATAATTTCTCAAGTTAGAGATTCGAATAAAGATGATGAATGGAAAAAGCAATTTCACAAAAACTTTATTTTATTTTTGGAAAGCTTTAATGAAATATCGAATGTCAACTCAGAAGTATTTTATCACTTCAAGAGTGAAAGTGACACCTGGTACACTTTGTCCAATAATGAAACAGTTATTATCCTGGAAACAAATCAGATCGCCCCGCTAATAGAAAAACAGGAAGTATATAATATCTCCCGCAAAGCCTCAATTTTCACTTCTTTTAAATTTGATAAAAAAAAGCATCAAGGAATAATCTTTCAACTATATAATTATTGTGATTATCTTTTTATCTTAAAGGATCATTCAAAAAAATCTAAAAAGATAATTTCTTTTATAGAAGAATTTTTAACTCAGCTCAAGGGTATATCAAAAGATAGTGAGATAATAGAAACGAATCAGGACAGGGTAAGATCCCTGGAAAAAGAAATTGATAATAAGGAAAAGACTCTTGCCTTAACAGAACGAGATTTAAAACGCCGGGTATATGAGATTCATAACTTGTTGGAAATTAGTAACGAGCTTTACTCTATTCTCAATCTAAAACAACTTATTAATTCAGCTTTGCTAATAATTGTGGGCCAGGTTGGCTGCCAAAAAGCCTTTGCTTTCTTATA
>CAVRRG010000009.1:0-30370 GCA_963723365.1 Calditrichota bacterium
GGTCATCCAGATAAGGCTGCATTGCTTCACGCACCTGATCCGCAACTCTTGTTGTCGCATTGTTATCGAGATAGATTCTTTTGGCGGGCTTTTTATGACCCTTTCCATTTGTGGTCAAGTTGATTGGTACCGCACACATATTGCGGGCATTCTCTTTAAGGCGTGATTTTATTTTTTCGGAACCAGCTTCAACCCTAGTTACCTGGCATAATAGGGCTTTATAGACCGGGAAGCCGGAGATTTCATCATAATTACTGAGATCTGTCAGTTCATTCACATTCCACTTTTGCCATGCCTTGGGCCCTACCGGCGTTCCTCCGCCCATATTGCATTCAACGGCCCCTTTCAGAATATCATCGCTTATGCGGGCCCGAAAAGGTACAGCGCCCCTTGGCGTACTTACTTCAACAAGATCACCCTGCTCAATACCTCTTTCCTGGGCGTCTTTTATATTTAACTCGATTGTAGGTTCGGGATTATCCTTGTTTAAGCCTTTTATACCATGATGCTGGGAACGAAAATCTGTATGAGGTCGTGCGCCGGAATTAAAAACCAACGGATAATCCTTAGCCACAGATGGAGCGGCCTGAGGCCCTTCTTTGGGTTCAGTATATTTTGGTAATGGCTCGTAGCCATAATCATTAAGAACCATTGAAAAAACTTCAAATTTAGCGCTTGGGGTTTCAAATCCGGGCTTGCCGTCTTTTCGCAATGATCCCTTTTCCCACTTTTTATATTCCATCATCGGTGTTTCAATTTTTACCCAACCCCCCGCTTTTATTACGTCTTCCTTCGAATATCCGGAATCTTGTAAGGCAAAGCGAATCAGTTCATCTTCTGTTTGAGGATAAATGTGACCATAGCCCAGGCGTTGGGCCAACTCGGCCATAATCAGGTAATCGTTTCGTGCTTCACCAACGGGCTCTATTATCTTTTCACGAAGACGAAAAATGGGTCCGTAAACCATATAAGAGTCAATTTCAAACATGGTCGTTGCCGGCAGAACTACGTCAGCATAAGCGGCATCAGCCGTCATTTGGCGGTCAATGGAAACCTGGAAATCAAGTTTTGATAAAGTTTCCCGCCAAATAGGCGTTTGTGGCCAAGATGTTAGTAAAGATGCGCCATGAATAATAAGCCCGCGAATCTTATAAGGATCACCTTTTAAAACGGAATCCACCAGCCCACTGGCATGCGATTCTCCGCGGTAATCGCTGTAAATTGGCACTTTATCTCTGGCAACAGCTAAGTCAAGATTTGGATTTTCCTGGTTACAAGAACGGTTAATCGGGAAATGCGTACCGTTCATGGCAAAACCTATACCGCCAGGCGTATCCAAATGTCCCGCCAGCGCGAACAATATGTGCACAGCGCGAATGGCCTGTATGCCACTGTTTGAATATTCCAGCCCCGTATACATTACAGGAGCAGCGCCGGTTGCGCTGCAAATTCTTTTGGCAAGATTATAAATAGTTTTTGCCGGAACACCGGTAATGCCTTCAACTACCTGCGGTCTGAAATGCTGCGTGTACTGCTTTAATTCGTCGAATCCATGTACCCACTCTTTTACAAAACTTTCATCATACCATTCTTCGGAAATCATTACCTCAATTAAACTAAGGGCCAAGGCACCGTCTGTACCCGGGCGAATGGCTATCCATTGAGCATCGGTTCTTTTGGCCGTTTCGGTATGACGCGGATCAATTACAACAATGTCGCATCCCCTTTTAGCGGCTGTTTCCAGGCGGTACATGTCCAGAGGCGGTGAATCTGTGGCTGGATTTGCTCCCCAAACAACCATCATTTCCGCATTTTCCATATCTGTAAACATGTTGATAAGCATGCGTCCCATCGTCACATGAGGAGCAATCATGGCAAAAGATACGTAACAGAGGGCACCCACACCCATTGTGTTGGGAGAGCCAAAGGGAAACAAAACATTCGACGCAGATGAAACTGCAACGCCCTTGGGCTGAAACATATCACATAAGGACAACTCAAAAGAACCACGCCCTGTGTAGATGGAGACGGCCTGCGGACCGGATTCTTCTTTTATTTTATTGAGATTTTTTGCGATGATATCATACGCTTCATCCCAGGAGATACGTTCAAATTCATATGAACCTTTGGGTCCGACGCGTTTCAGGGGATATTTTAAACGATTTTCAGAATAAACAATTTCCGGAGCATGCTCACCCCGGCGGCAAATCATTCCCAGCTGGTGACTTTTATCCGGGCGAATATCCACCATTTTGCCGTCCTTCATTCCTGCTTCAATCCAACAACCGGCCGGACAAATTCCGCAGATTCCTTTTTTCCATTCAACTGCCTTTGTAGACATCCTTACCTCTAGTATTATTCAATTATTTAGATGGAAGATATAACTCAGAAAGATCACAAATTATTCACCAACATTTCAATCATTTTATCTTTTTGAAATCGAGGTTATTAAAATGAAAATCATAAGCCGGCAAATCAACAGTAAAACCTTTAATGTCACCGTTTGACGCAAAGTCAAAAGTTATCAGTCCAAAGTCAAAAAAGGAGTCTTTAAAATCCACCTTGAAGGTATTATAATGCCAGTGTTCAAGAATTCCGGTAAAGTCTTTTGCCGCAGGCAGGAAAGTAAGAGAAAGTTTTCCATCTTTAAAAGCAACTTCAGCATTACCATACCATTTATCCACAAAGCGACCGACATATTTATTTAAATCCAATGAGGGTTTAGTTCCCTCTTTTCTTTCTGCAATTCGTATATCCGTTTTTTCCTTAGAAACGCGGACACTTTTATCCATACGATCTTTAAGAATTGCTGGCCAATCAGCTATTTCACTTTTGGTCAGATAATCCATTATTTGGTAGTAGATGGATGTGTTAACCCAGCCATTTTCTTCGTTATTGATTACAATTAATCCGGCATTTAATTCCGGTATAATAGCTATGCGTGATTTAAAACCTGGCATGCTCCCGCCATGGACATAGTGTTGAAGTCCATTATAATCAGAAACAAACCAGCCCAGACCTACACCATAATAATCCTGCCCAACCGATTTGCCAAACGAAGATACAGGACGCGGCTGGTAAATATCCCGTAAATGATGAAGGTTCTTTTTGGAAACAAGCGTATCTCCCTCCCAAATGCCATCGTTAAGGTTAAACAGCAACCATTTTGACATGTCTTCAACATTGGAGAATACAGAAGCGGCGGGTTTTGCTGCAACATAGGTATACAGGTTTATCTTTTCACCTTTACTGTATGGCGTTGCTATCAAATCTCCTTCTTTAAAGTTATCCTGCGAAGAGCGCGAACTTTTCATTTCAATCTTATTAAAAATCCTTTGCTGTAAATTCTCTTCCCAGCTCTTTCCGCTGACCTTTTCAATAATCACACCGCCAATTGTAAACATGTTATTCTGATAGCCATATTTCTCTCGAAAGCCATAATCCATTGGCAGGTGTTCCATACGCTTTATAACCTCTATATTTGAATAGAGGGTTTTATACCATAACAAATCACCTACATAGGTTTTAAATCCTGATCTGTGGCTGAATATATCAACTATATTGAGGTGATCAGCAATATAACTGTCTGATAACTTGAAAGAAGGGAGAAAATCTATAACCTTGCTATCCCAGCGTACTTTGTTTTCGTCTACCATCATAGCCATCAGAGTTGTTGTAAAGGCTTTGGTTAATGAGGCAATATTATGCAGATGACCTGTTGTTAACCTGGTGCCATTTTCTTTGTCTGCAAAACCATAGGCCTTTTTCATTTGCACTTTACCATCCTTAACAATGGCAACGGTTAAGCCAACGGGTTTAAACGTATCAAAGGACTTGTCGATATGGGTTTCCAGCGTTGACAGATCAACATTCTGGGCGTGGAGAAAACTAAAAAGTACATATAACAGAATTATATATTTTTTCATAAGGCTACCATAAAGAAAATTATTGGAATTTCGATTTAAATTTTTGTGGTGTTTCGCTGATATTTCGTGTCGCATAGTTAAAGAATACTGCTCCAGTGCGGGCGTGGCATACTTCTTTAGCGCTTTTATTATCAACGAACAAGTAGTAAAAGTCACAACTAAACATTTTAATGTCCGCCACAGCGACTTTTGCAGTTAAAATGCTGCCGTAAAAAACTTCTCCTTTAAACTTAATTTCTGCTTCATTCATGATAATACCCACACCATCAATGTCAGTTTCACTAAATCCATAATGGCTTAGAAACTGAACACGCGCTTCATGGATAATTGTCAGGAACGTATCATTTCCCAGATGACCGCCATAATTAAGATCTGTTATTCTTACCGGTATCTGGGTTTCAAACGAAAAAACGGTCGGCAGATCAATTTTTAATCGAGACATAATCTAAAGTTTTACTTTAAATTTCAAATTTAATACCCTGAGCTAAAGGTAATGTCTTACCGTAGTTTATTGTATTGGTTTGCCTGCGCATGTACGTTTTCCAGGCATCAGAGCCGGACTCACGTCCACCCCCTGTTTCTTTTTCACCACCAAATGCTCCTCCTATTTCCGCTCCGGATGTGCCGACATTAATATTTGCAATGCCACAATCCGATCCATGAGGAGATAAAAATGATTCTGCTTCACGCATATTATTTGTAAAAATTGAAGATGAGAGTCCCTGCACTACACCATTTTGTAAAGCAATGGCCTGATGTATATCACCACTATATTTAAGCAGGTAAAGGACGGGTGCAAAGGTTTCTTCCTGCACGATTTCATAATGATTTTCTGCTTCCACGATGGCTGGTTCAACATAGCACCCTGATTCAAATCCTTTACCTTCCAGAACCTTACCACCAAAAAGAATGCTGCCACCCTGCTCTTTAACTTTTGTCAAGGCTGCCTGCATATCATCAACAGCTCCTTTATCAATCAGAGGCCCAACGTGGTTTTTTTCATCCAAAGGATTACCGATTTTTAAGCTTTTATAGGCAGTTAAGAGAGAGTCTTTCACTTTATTATAAATAGATTCATGAATAATGACCCGTCTGGTTGAAGTGCAGCGTTGTCCGCATGTACCTACGGCTCCAAAAACTATCGTCGGCAAAGCAATTTCCAGATCAGCATCCGGTGATACAATAACCGCATTGTTGCCGCCTAATTCCAAAATATATTTGCCGAGTCTGCTGGCAATAACTTCACCGGCATGCTTCCCAACGCGGGTTGAGCCTGTCAGAGAAATCAGCGGGATTCTTTTATCGTTTAAGATTTTTTCACCAATTGTTGATCCGCGGCCAACGATAAGATTAAAAATTCCTTCCGGAATTTCGTTATGCGCCAGTACTTCACGTATTATATTCTGACATGCTATGGCTGTCAATGGCACTTTTGAGGCAGGTTTCCAAATATTAACATCCCCGCAAACGGCAGCTACCATGGCATTCCAGGCCCAGACGGCCACCGGAAAATTAAAAGCTGAGATAGTAACGACAGGCCCTAATGGGTGGTATTGATCATACATGCGGTGACTGGGTCGTTCTGATTGCATTGTAAAACCATATAGCTGACGGGACTGGCCAACGGCGAAGTCACAAATATCAATCATTTCCTGCACCTCACCTAAACCTTCCTGCAGCGATTTACCCATCTCAAAAGAAACAAGCTTTGCTAAAGGATCTTTGTATTCACGTAGTTTATTGCCTATCTGACGCACCAAATCGCCTCTTTTTGGTGCCGGAACATTACGCCAGTCTTTAAATGCTTCCAGCGATACCTGAACCATTTTTTCGTAATCAGCTTCTGATGCCTGATAAACGGAGGCAATGTACTCACCTGTTGCCGGTGAATGAATTTTTAATTCACCGCTATCGGTTGTTTTATTCCATTTTTGACCGGTGCAACTGCCAAAATTTTTATTATTAATTTTTAAGACTTTTAAAAAATCCATCATTCTACTCCTTGCTAATCAATTATAATCCGAACACTAAGCCTTAAATTTACAAAACTTACAAGGCGTAATAAATAGCAGATTAAGATTATTATGAGATTGTTATAACTTATAAATTAATACACAAAAGTATACGTATACTTTAATAAAATAGTGCGGTTGCTAGAAGCAGGTAAATTGGGGATCTCTCTTTTTCTGTCGCTGTTGAAGTCTTCATTATATACTAAATATAAATCATTACCTTCTTTTGGATTATAGCGGAATCTTAAATTGGCAATAGATAACCTGGCTTCACTATTATATTGGATGAAACCGGAGAAGGAAGTTTTTGTGGATAACGTATATGCGCTGCGCAGCCTGATAACATGCGCATCCAATCCTGTTCGGTTTTTAAAATCAATATGATTAAAGACATAAGCCAAATTAATATTGAGGTTTTTGGAGATGAACCAGCGAGGCGCGGCTTCAAAGGAAAAAAGTGTTCCATCATAGAATTGACCAAATTCAACTTTGCTCTGCAGGTTCCAAAGGCCACCATAGGGGGTATTAAACCTGGTTTCAATATTAAAAAAATCATAAGAACCAGGATCGACAAGGGCGTCATCAGAAAGTTCAATAGTTTCTGTTAAATCGTCATAAATTCCTTCAATTCCTATTATCATTTCATAACCTTTTTTGGAAAAGACTGACCAACCAAGATTGAATTCCATCGTTTCAACTGATTTATCAGAATTTCTAAAATAAGCTGCCATGGCTGTATATATATCCTGGCGTTGCATCCAATCATTTTCCGTGGCCAGCAATCCGTAAGATGCTTGCGTCCCATAGCGATAATAGTCTTCACGGGTACTAAAACCCAGCGCGGGATTATAATTTACGCCTTGCCGGCTAACAGATAATTCGTAGCCCAGCCCTTCACTCTTACTCCTTTCCAACGTTGCCTGCATGCGCATTTGATCGCTTAAAGCAAAGTCATTTTTTGCATCGTTTTCAAAAGTTTGGGCAGCTGTTAAACTAAGATATTCATTTTCTCCAATTTTTAAAACAGCATCTAAAGCAACACCTGTATTAAAAATTCCATCAGGATCAAGCCTGTTGCTGATAAGTGTCCCGAGATATGAATTATCATTAAGTACCTGGTGCCTTAACCTTAATACTCCAAAATTCTCTGAACCCAAGGAATCGAAACTCGCCGTTTGCATATCAAGAAAACCTATATCCCAATTTCCAATTTTACCCATAAGACGCGCGCCCCCCAGGATCGACACAGGATGGAAGTCACCATCTTCGTCTTCGTACAGTCCAATGCGGCGGCTGTAAAACAACCTGTTTTGACCGCCAAGCTTAATATCAAAAATACTAGCCCGTTCCTGAAAAAACAGTCTTTTTTCGGGAAAAAACAGGGAAAATCGTGACAGGTTAACTTGCTGGTTGTCTGCCTCCACCTGGGCAAAATCGGTATTTAAAGTTAAATCCATCGTCAGGTTGCTTGTTAAACCATATTTTAAATCCAGCCCCAGTTCCCTCTTAAATTCGTCCTTTTTTACATATGCTGTTTCTTCCTGATTTAACTCATTTGAAACTTCAAAACCGGCCAGGAAATAAGGTGCAATATAAAGGGGTTTTTTTTCTTCAACTTTGCTAAACACTGCTTCCCGGGCCCGTGAAACTTTCCACTGGCTCCACCAGCCCCATTTATTTGGTATAGCGGGATATAGTGATGATTCATTTTTACGGGCAATCCAGCGCCAGATAATCAATCCCATTGTTACCTGGTTGTCAACAGGTTCATATCTTAGGCTGGAAAAGGGAACGCGCATTTCGACAAACCAGCCCTTTTCATCGCGACTTGTTTCTACATCCCAAAAGGTATTCCATGAGGGATTAACCGGGAACTCTCCGATAGCATCATTAAATATTGTAAAATCCCATCGAGCTCCAACCGGGTTTGTAAAAAAGCCTAGTCCATTTTCTTTGTCATTAAAAGTATCAAGAAAAACCCCAAAGGCATCATTACTTAACTCCATATCATCTCTTTTTTGATTTGTGACCTGAATTTTATGAGGCTCGGAATCAAAGAGACGGGCTCCTATATATATATAATCATCATCAAAGGTTATTCTTACATCAGAGTTTTCGGTTGGTTTTTCACCGAAGGTAGGCAGGAACATAACCATTTCAAGTGGTTCTATTTTATCCCATTCGAAATCAGTAATTATTCCATCAAGAGTAATAGGGCTCTGTGACCTGTTAAGGATAATCTGGGAAGACTCTTGTGCATAAACAACACCATTTAGCACAAAAAGTATAAACAGTTTACAAAAAATACCCAAATTTGCTCCGCCACAAAAATTAGTTTTGGAAAATCAGGAAGGAGATATCTGTATTATGTGAAACTATAATTTTTTAATTAATGACCTGTTGTAAATAGTAGTTACAAATCCAAAAAAAAGAACAAATGTGCCCAACCATAAAATGTTGATCAGTGGTTTTCTGGAAACCTCAACAGCCAGTAGTTCTTTGTTTTGGTTATTATTTTCAGCCAATGGCTCATCTATTCCTAAAAACAAAGTACCGTTTTCGACATTAAGACCATCGATAACAATTTTTTGCTCTGTTCCTGGAAGTATTGCGGCAATATGTTCTTTATTCTGGTTGACCATTTTAATACCTGGTTTTATAGTAGATATTAATTTGTCATAATTATCTAAAATGTCAATTACTGCAAAAATTTGCATTTCAGATTGTTCATTATGAGCGCCTGACTCATAGCTTTGAAAAAGGAATTGATAATTTTCGTATTGCGTTTTCGTACCTTTTTTTAATTGAATAGTGTTCGCTTGAGTTCTGGTATCTCCTTCCAGAACTTGTATGGGAGAAATATATATATCTTCTAAAAGAGTATTTACGATAGATGGGGAGACCATATATCCGCTACTTTTTTCATTCCAGTAATATCGTCCATATGTTTCATCATCATAAACGTTTATTAAAACCTTATCTTTACCATTATATTCTTTTTGCTGACCGGTATATGTAAGCTCATAACCATAAATCTCTTTCATTTCACCTTTTGGCAAGGTAATCCTTTGAGATTCATCGTAAACCGAAGATGTAATAATACCAATAAGCATCAGTCCAATGCCGACGTGAGCTAAATATCCTCCAAAGGCATAAGATTTTTGCTTAATCATATTAAAGACTATCTGGCCGTTGACTAGCAAAATGAAAATAGCTGCCATAGTAATTAATAGCGGGATGGCAGATCGTATACCTGCCCAATAGACAACAACGCTTAATGCTAACGTGATTAACGCGTGTGTACTTACATCCTTAAGTTTTTCTATATTATCTCTCTTCCAGCTCAAAACCGGGGCCAGAGCAATAAGAAAGCCCATAATAATCGCTATAGGACCGGCTATTTTGTTGTACCAGCTCAATTCAATGCTTTGCGGTTTTTCCATAAAGAAGCTGGTGATAAGCGGCCATGAAGTTCCCACAAAAGTGAATACAGTAAGCATTAGGATAAATAGCATCCCGAAAGACATGAATAATTCACGCGTAAAGAAGCCTGTTGTTAACACTTCGCCCTTTACGCCCTGGATGCGGAAAATGTATGTTATGATGCCCATTCCGCAGAACAGGAAAAGAAATCCAGTCAGATATTCAAAAAGTTCTGACTCACCGAACGAGTGCACTGAAAAATCTGTTAAGATGCCACTTCGTGTCAAAAAGCTACCGTAAAGAACGAGCATAAAGGTACTTAACGCCAGAAAGATATTTAATTTTTTCATACCACCCTGGCGGCGCTGAATCATAATCCCATGGAATAAAGCCAATGAAGTAAGCCATGGCACCAGAGAGCTATTTTCTACCGGATCCCAGCCCCAATATCCACCCCAACCTAACGTAGAATAAGCCCAATATCCTCCTAAAATTATCCCCGTTCCTAATGTTAAAGCCACCAACAAGGAGAAAGGATAAGCTGTTTTAATCCATTCGTCATGGCGTTTTCTGATAAGTGCAGCCATTGCAAATGAAAACAGAATCATGGTTGATGAATAGCCTATAAATAAAATGGGCGGATGAATAACCATAAAAGGATCCTGTAATAGTGGATTTAATCCTTGGCCGTCCAATGGAACAACGCCTGCTGTAAATTGTGTTGGAAAAATGTCCCAAACATAACTGAAGGGGTTCTTTCTGATCAGTATTAAAGTAATAAAGCCCTGTATAAGACTCATGAAACTCATTACTAAAGGCTCATCTTCTTTTTGCGTTCTAATAATAAAGATCCCGTATAATGAACCATAAAGAAGCCAAAGCAGGAAAGTACCTTCCTGCCCTGCCCAAAAAGTTGATGTCAGATAATATAAAGAGAGTTCATTTGAAGAATATGAAAAGACATAATACCAATCATAATAATGATTTTGTATGCCATACATTAAGATAATACTCTGCAGAAGGATTAGTGCCGATGCGCTATAGAAAGATATCCGCGCAATTTTTTTGATATAATCTTCTTTACGCAGATAGAAAAGATAATAGGCAACTATACTCGTAACAAGAAAAATAAATGTAAAGGCAGTGAGTGTAATTCCAAAAATCATATTAAGTTTCCATCTCCTGGTATTTTGAAGGACATTTTACTAGAATTTCATTGGCGTGAAATGCACCATCTTTGAATTCCCCTTTGCACACCACCTCTGTAGCCTGTTCAAAATTACCTGGCTTGGCGCCACTATAGATAACATGGATTTTTTTTCCGTTTTCATCCTTTAAATTAAAAGTGAAAACACTATTCTCTACATCATACTGTCCTGTTCCATCCCGCTGTCCTTTTACCTGAACAGCTTCTCCGGATTCAATTGCTTCTTCAATGGAAACATAAGGTGTTATTGCTGATTCAAATGATGTTGCTGCATATATTGCAAATACAACAATTATAACTATTCCAACGATGTGTTTAGCTTTCATTATTTATCCTCTGATATTACTTTTTCTATTTTTGATTTCAATTTTGAAATTTTATTGTGTAATGCAACCAGGTAGCCGAATATTCCTGTCCAGACTATTAAATTTATTATTAAAACATAGTATATATCGTCCAAGCTAATTCCTTTCAGATAGTTTATCAAGCTTACTTGTCAAGTTTACAATGGTTTTCTTTAAATGCATCATCCAAAATAGAATTATGGAGAAAAGACTTAAGGATGATAAGAAAACCAGCAGCATTTTGCCGTTCATATTTATTTTGCCTTGATTGTTTATAATCGGATCCGGATGTAAAGTTTCATAAATCCGTGGAATAATAAAAACAAAAAACGGGACTGTAACGAAAGCAATGAGCAAATAAACGGCCGATAACCGCGCTTTTTTATCTTCTTCCGGGACTGCGGATCGCAATGAAAAATAGGCGGCATAAATTAGCAGTAAAATAAAAATAGAAGTTTGGCGGGGATCCCAGTTCCAATACGCACCCCAACTTACTTTTGCCCACATAGCACCAGTAACGGCGGCCAACACACCAAACACTATACCAAGTTGACTGGCGATCTCGGCATATTGATCATATTTAAGATCACGTTTGCGCAGATACATTACACCATACCAGGCGCTTACAAAAAAAGCCACAACCATAACCCAGGCCACCGGTACATGAAAATATAATACCCGTGTGAACTCTTCTAATCCTTTGGCCAGAGGCGCATATAAGAAAGCACCTATAAGAACCAGTACCATAGCAACATAAAGCAAACCTTGCAGTGTGTGTTTTAAATATGTATTCATACCCTAAATATCCCGCCTAAAATTAATCGTTCCAAATATATTCAAATAACATTATTGATGCTGTAATAATTATTACACAGTAGGCAAATATAGCCTGGATTTCCGAAATAAATATCTCGGATTCTGCATTTTTAAATGCAATTTTTGTTGCACTTATTCCCGTAACAAGAACTGGCAAAAGAATGGGAAATGCTAATACACTGAACAAAGCTGAGCGCGATGATGCTTTGGCTATTATTGCTGCTACAATAGTCCCACCTGCGGAAAGTCCAATTGAACCAAAAATGATAGTTATGACAAACAAAGGTGTGTTTGCTATTTCAAAATTAAAGACCGCCACATAAAGCGGTATAATAATGAGCACGACCAGGAATAGCAGAATCAGATTAAATAAAAATTTCCCTAAAAATATCTCTGTTGGTTCAGTAAGCAATTTCAAGGTATCAGCGGTATGGCTTTCTTCTTCTTTTAAGAATACATGCGCAAATCCTGACATAGAAGCAAATAGTATAATTATCCATAGTAATGCAGCCAGAATGTTTTTATCTAAATTTAAATTACCAATAGAGAATGAAACAGCGGTTAAAGTAACGACTGCAAAAAGTAGAATAGAATTTATTGCCGCCTTGGAACGCGCTTCCTGTCTAAAATCCTTAGCAAAGATGGTGAATAGATTACGAATCAATGTTTAACACCTTATCAGCAAGTTTTAAGTCCTGTTCATCATTGGTAGCAAACACCAAAATTTTATCTTTTTTATGGTCCTGCATAATTTTATAGACAATTTCCATACCCTGTTTGTCAAGATTAGAAGTTGGTTCATCAAGGAAAAGAATATCGGGCTTTGGTAGTAATGCAAAGGCATATTTCAAGCGTTGTTTCATGCCAGACGAGAACTCTCGAACCAGATCATCACCTCGATCTTTTAATCCAACCCGTTCTAATAACGATAATATTTCATGCCTCGAATCGGTATTAAAACATTTTTTGACTTTCGCACAAAAAACCATGTTTTCAATCGCGGATAACTCTTCATAAAGTTGTAAATAGGGTCCGACCAGCGAAAAATGCTTTTTTAAATTTTCAGCATTTGTGTTAGGAGCATTGTAGCTAATATGGCCTTTATCGGCCCTGATTAAAGATGTTAGTATCTTAAGTAGAGTTGTTTTGCCCGAGCCGTTAGACCCTGTAATGGCAAGCCCTTGGCCGGCTTGAACAGCAAAAGAAATGTTTTCAATAATTACTTTTTTTGAGTACGATTTACAAATATTATGTGCTGCAAGTTCCATTTCACTGATCGCTTGTTTTTATGAAGTGACGAAATTACAAAATGTTCTTTGATATTTCACCTTTTATTCAGATTTAATCAAAAAAAAGTCCCGCAAGAAAAATTAAAAAGAGCTTTGTTGATATTTCCCAATATTTCAGAGAAAATAAATCAGCTATATGTTTAAAAATGCGGGTTTTTGTTTGAACAGTAAAAAATTGAACTATTGGTGAGATTATTTTTGTTTTAATTCTTTTTGAAGTAATGCACTAATCACCCTGTCAAATACTTCATTTCTTTCATAGAATTTGTTTTTAATACGCAGCTTTATGAGATCTATTTTTTGTTGCTCAATAGATATTTCAAGGCCTCTACTGGTCATTTCACTTGCCTTTTTGTTATTTGCCATATCCGTTTCATACTTTTGGAATAATATCCACTTAGTTACAATGTCGGATAAGCGTCAAAAAACTTTAATAGTTGTGAGGGACAGAAAAATTAATTTTGTCTATGTGGGGGCTGTTTCATGAGGGAAATTTATAACAAATTTATTACCAACAGAGTCAGCATTTTTCAGATAAAGACTACCTTTATGGGCTTCAACAGCTAATTTGGAAAATGTAAACCCAAGACCCCGTCCTACCCTGTAACCTTCATTTTTAATTTCAACCTGACTGAATTTATCAAAAACAGCCTGTGTAAATTTAGCAGGTATTTGCACACCATCGTCATTAATTTCGCAGTATACCGTATCATTGGAGAAGCTGGTATTGATTTCAACATTACCATCGGCCTTGACATTTGCAACAGCAAATGAAATCAAATTATCCAGAACCTTTTCAAAAATTGAGTTATCTATATACGTAAGAGGAATTTCTTCAGATAAAGTCAACTTGACCCTTTTTGCACCATTTTCAGGGGAATCAATAATTTTCTTAACACATCTCCTGATTACATCATTTACTACCACTGGCTCTTTATTTAATTTCATCTGACCATTTTCCAGTTTGGAAATATCAATTAGATTTAGAACCATTTTCAGTAAACTCTCAGTGCTTCTTTCAATTCTGGATATATATTTTTTTAGATTTTTGGTCTCTGTATCCGTCATCCCCATATCCATCATTTGTAAATTGCCCTGGATAACAAATATGGGATTTTTCATATCATGCACAATGAGATGAGCTAATTCATCTTTAAATTCATCCATTTTTCTGAGTTTTTCATTTTTTATTTGTAACTCATCATGGTACTGTTTAATTCTTAATAAGGATTTCACTCGCGTAAGTAATTCTACATTTTCAAAAGGTTTTGATATAAAATCATCTGCGCCAACTTCCAGGCTGTGAATTTTATCTTTCAGTTCCCGTAAAGCCGTAATCATTATCACGGGTATAAAGCGCGTTTTCGGATCCTTTTTTATTCTTTCGCATACCTCAAAGCCATTCATCTTTGGCAGCAATATATCAAGAAGTATTAAATCCGGCGGGGCGAGGGCAATTTTTTCGATTGCCTCTAAGCCGTTCATAGCAACGTCTATCAGATAATTCTGGGGTTTTAAAAAATATGTTATTAAATCAATACTGTCTTGCTTATCCTCAACAATCAGAATTCTGGGACTGGTATCTTCTGTGGGCATCTTTTACCTTAATTAACATTCTGAACACTGCTCTAAAGCGTGAGCAATATATGCATTTTAAACTAATTATGCATATGTCATTTTGGTAATTTCTTTTTTAAGTTTTGCCATTGTTTCAGAATGTATTTGGGAGATGCGAGATTCTGAGACACTTAAAATTTTACCAATTTCTTTGAATGTTAATTTTTCGTAATAATATAAGGTAATTGCAAGACGAGTTTTTTCAGGAAGTTTTTTTATGGTTTTTAAAAGTATTCTTTTCATTTCATCATCTTCTATTTTATCATTAGCGTCTACATAATCGAAATCCTCGATTACATCATATAAATTTTGTTTATTGGCATCATCAATTGGTTTATCCAAAGAATATACATTAACGGCATTTACATCTTTTTTCCAATTGTGCAGATCATCAACGCCTATTCCAAGTCCATTTGCCATTTCAGCAGTTGTATAGTTACCGGAAAATTTTTGATCCATTTCTACAGATTTTTCTTTCATAGAGTTTAACTTTGCTCTTAATGAACGAGGCACCCAATCCAGCTTTCTAAGTTCATCGATAATTGAGCCTTTTATGCGCGGGATGGCATATGTTTCAAATTTAATCCCGTATGTTGGATCAAAACGCTCAATGGCTTCACATAAACCTAGAATACCTATTTGATGCAGATCGCCTTCTTCAATTGCCTGTGGAAAATTTTTGATCATTTTACGGACAACATACTTGACCAATCCGCTGTAGCGTAGAATTAGTTGCTGACGAAAAACGTTGTTATTATTAAGTTTATATTCGGTCCACATCGTATCGTTAGCTGCTTGCTGCATTGTGCCCCCTTTAGTTTGATAGAGATGAGTTGCGCTTCATTTTGCATTTACTGTGCCATTTTTTCTCACTTTTTACAATATTTATTTCCAGAGCCTATGTAAACTATTGAAAATAAAGCATTTAGGACAGTGATTAATTCATCAAACAGCTCCTTTATTGCAAGTGATAAATTTCTCTATATAGCCTAAGTGTCTGTTTTTTCAACACTAACTACGCTTATTTTTCAACACTTATAATCATCAACTGCACATTTTTATTACAATAAATCTTTACTATTTATTATACTTTTGTATCTTTTGAACTCATAGCGGAGGTTATTCATTTGCGGTTAGGTGAACTTGGCAAAATAGCAAAAAGTATATTTAATCTGGCATTACCAGCTTATTGTTTTAACTGTAAGGAGCTGTTATCCGATGAAAAAATAATTTGTTCAAATTGTTACGGTGATATTCCAAGAATCGATAATCGACATCTAGACGCATTTTTAATACGCATAAAAGATCAATATTTCGACAATGTGACTGTTATATTTGAATACAATGATGTGTTTCAAAAATTGATACACTTTTATAAGTACCAGGAATACCTTAAGCTGGCAAATACATTTGCTACGAGTATAATTAGCGAAATAAATAAACACTATGACATAATAACTTTTGTGCCGCTGCATGAGTCAAAGGAAAGAGAACGGGGATTTAACCAGAGTCGCATAATTGCTGAACTTGTTTCAAATGGACTTGGACTAGTTACCAGCAATGATCTTCTAATACGGGAGAAGTTTACCAGCACTCAGACAAAATTAAGCCGCAAACAGCGCATAAACAATGTAAATAAGGCTTTTCATGTTAAAAATGAAGTGCGGGATAAATCGGTATTAATAATAGACGATGTTATAACAACCGGGGCAACATTGAATGAGTGTGCGAGGGTTTTGAAAGAATCCGGGTGCAAGATCGCAGATGTAGCCGCTTTAGCGACCCCAACCACTATACTGGATTAATTTGGTCTATGAAGGTATCCCTTTTAAAAACTCCTGCAGTTCAACCTTGTCTTGTACAGCAAGATTCAACATATTCTCAGCACCATTACAACTTTTTCCTGCTGCTAAAGTTTCGAGATCATAAAAGTGAGTTGCCATCCTAGTCACATTTAAATTAGCCGATGCTCCTTTTAAACTGTGAGCCAGAGATTTTAAATTATCATAATCTTCATTTTGAATTGCTTCTTTTATTTTCCCGACGTTTTCATCCACCTGATATATTAATTCGGCCAGAAGTTCATTAAGAAACTGCTCATCGCCTCCTAATCTCGTTAAGGCCTCATTGTAATCCAGTAATTTTTCTGACATTACCATTCCCTCTAATTATACCATCTACATTAAATAGTCGGTTACAGTTTTTTACTGTTTAGAATTAATTATTTCAATGTCAATTATATTTCAATATAGCGCATCAAATCCTGACTTTTCGACAAATGCACAATCCAGCCCTTGTATTCCATATCGGAGATTGCTTTTTTAGCCTTATCAAGCGGAAGATTATAATTATAGCAGAAATGCCAAATATCGGTCGGTGCCAGATGCAATTCATATAAAAGTAATTCTTCTATATTGATTTTTTCTTTATTTTCGAGTCTTTGAATTATATCTTCCATATGCTGAAGCCCTTTGGGCTTAATGTGCTTTACGGTAAAATAGTAATTTGGGACATCTTGTAAATCACAAATGGGGAAGCCATTCTTCCCTTCAATGAATTGAGAAAGAAAATCCACGCTGACTTCATATATACTATCATCCATATCCCAAATATCATTCCAGACATCATTATCATTTTTCTTCAGCCACTCAAAAAATTTGATTTCAGAGGGGGGCAACTTCAACATCGTATGCCCATGAAAATGAGAAATTATTTTTGTTATATCCACATCTTCAAATTCGGAAATTTCAAAATCTGTAAATTGGATAAATTTATCTTTTTGCAGCTGCTTTTCTTTTCCAGATATTAATTCGTTTATATTCACTTTAAATCCGTTAAAAGTTATTGTATTATTTTTTAATAGACCTGTCCAATGCAATATCACTTTGATTGTCTACTTGAAAAATAGTTTGCAGCAAATTATTGCTTCAATAATTTTTTCCTTCTTTTAAGAAATAATTTTACATTGATTTCTTAAAATTTAATCATTTTTGGCAAATCAAAGGAGACTTTTTTGAAAAACCCATGGAAAAAACTTGAGTCGCGCGAGATATACAAAAATCAATGGATCAAACTGCGCGAAGATAAAGTGATTACACCGTCGGGTTCCAAGGGTATTTATGGTGTCGTTGAAACCAAGCCGGCTATAGGTATCGTTCCATTAACTGCGGATATGGAAACATATCTTGTTGGGCAATTCCGATATACATTGAATACATATTCATGGGAAATACCGGAGGGTGCCGGTAAACGTGGTGAGAAAACTTTAACAGGCGCCAAGCGCGAGCTGCTGGAAGAAACAGGATTAAAGGCCATTAAGTGGACCTTCCTGGATACCATGTACACCAGTAACAGCTTCACTGATGAAACAGCTTATTTATACTTAGCTGAAGAGCTTGAGCAAGGAGAAGCTCAACCAGATGAAACCGAAGAGCTAACAGTTAAACAGCTTCCCTTTAAAGAAGCATGGCAGATGGTATTAAATTTTGAGATTAAAGATTCTATGGCTATCACAGGTATTTTACGCACTTACGAATACCTAAAGAAGCGGGGCAAAATTAATTATTGAAGCCAAGCTTTTAATACCAGTTTAGCACTTTCAGCTTAATATCCTTTTTTACACTGAGCAGTTCTTTTAACTTATTGAGATCGGAACCACGATGATGATATGGAAAAACATATTTAGGTTCCATCTCCAAAATTGCAGAAGCTGCCTGTTCAACAGTCATTGTATAAGGCAGGTTCATACAAACAAAAGCGTAGTCTATATCCTTTAATTGGCGCATCTCTGGAATATCTTCTGTATCTCCCGAAATATAAATTCGTTTACCCAAAGCGCTTACCAGATAACCGTTCCCTCTGCCCTTCTGGTGGAACTTCAAGCGTTCCTTTGTAAGATTGTACATTGGAATCGCTTTTATAGAAATCCCTAGCAGTTCAGTTGTTTCATTATTACGCAGTATAGTTCCCCTTTTTATTGTTTTTACAACATCTTCAGGCGCAACGATTTTTGTTTGTTCGGCCTTCAGAGAGGCAAGGGTTTCAATACTCAGATGATCCCCATGAATATCAGTGATTAAAAGTATATCTGCTTTTTTCTGGCCGGCAAAAGCCTCTTTTCCGCCAACCGGATCAACATAAATGACGACTGTATCTATTTGAATAACAAAAGTACCATGATTGATTGGCGTAAAAGAAATTTTTCCAAAATCTGTTGTTTGGGAATATCCCAAAATGGTGATGAACAATACAAACATAAATGATTTCATTTTGACTCCAACTATAAATTTGAATTAATCTCTTGCTTGTGGTGTAATTTTCAATGTGATTTTTTCCTGGTCTCGTAAAATAACAACATCGACTGTTTGACCTATTTTCAAAGCATCAATTGCATAGGTATAATCATATATATTCTTAACTGTTTGACCTGCTAATTCGATTATTATATCCCCGCTTTGCAGTCCGGCTTTATCAGCAGGTCCTCCCCCACTCACGCCTGTCAATTTCATTCCTTCATCACCGCTGGAAACGTAATCGGGTATTGTTCCCAAATAAGCGCGCATACTTTCCCTGGATCCTTGCTGGCTTTTTACTCTTTCAACCTTTAAATAATCGGGCCTTTCATCCATTCCGGCAAGATCCCTTACAATAAGACTGGCAAATTTAGCAACTCTTTCCAATCCGTTATAATTTAATGTTTGCGGATCGTCCGAAGGCCGATGGTAGTCTTCATGGCTTCCTGTAAAAAAACTTAGAACCGGTATTCCTTTAGGATAAAAGGCGGTTACATCTGTAGGTTGAAAAGGATCTTCCTGCAAGGTCAGATTAAATCCTGCAACTACATTTCTCTTTTCAATCGTCTTTTTCCAGTAAGAGGATGAGCCGATTCCTTGCAGAATAAGGTTATTGTCTTTTAGGCGGCCAACCATGTCAAAATTTATATAGGCGGCAATTTCTTCTTTAGGGATCAGGTTTTTCTCCACAAAAGAAGAAGATCCGATAATACCTAGCTCTTCAGCTGACCAAAAGGCAAAAATGACATCTTTTTTATACTTTTCGGGATTTTTTTCAAATTCGTCCGCGAAATAAGCGGCCAGTTCTAATACAACAGAGGTGCCCGAAGCATTATCATCAGCACCGTTGTGAATTTTACCTTCTTCATCTTTGCCAGCCAAAGACCCGGCTTCACCATGGCCCAAGTGATCGTAATGGCCGCCGATCAGGACAGCTTCTTTTTTAGGATTATTGGCAGATTTTAAAATGGCAACAACATTCTCATCTTCCTTTGTTAATTTGTTTACACCACAGGAAATATTTATAAGAGCATCCGGAATATTGAAAGTCCCTTCAAAGTGCGGATTTTCAATATCCAGTTCTGATTGAACATCTTTTAAAGTTTTCCCAACAGTTTCAAACAATTTATCAACCATAGCCCCGGATACTGTGGCAACGAGAATGCCAGAGCCCGCGGACGTCTTATCATAATTTAAAGGGATTAATTCACCGGCTTTGGGAGAATTTGGACCACTGACAACCAGCAATGCTTTTGCCCCTCTATCACGGGCAATCATTGCTTTGTACCTTAATCCTGCATACATATTTAATTTTTGTCTCCGTTCAACACTGACATCTTCCGGCACATAACGCAGAACCACCACTACTTTATCCTGCACATCCAGCCCGGCATACGAATCGTATCCCTCTCCCGGCTTGCCCTCTATGGAAAGTCCATACCCGGCAAAAACAACCTGACCTTCCGTCTTACCGTTCTCAGTAAAAGATAGCGGGCGAAAATCTTCATTTAGAATAAACGTTACATCCTCTTTATCATAACCAAGCTTTAAAGAATTTTCACTTTCAATAAGTTCAACGCCTGATGGAAACTCAAATTTATTTTTAAAAGTATTATTATCGCCAAAAGGTTCTAATCCAAAATCCTGAAGTTTGCTTATTATATAATCAGCTGCACGTTTTGTATGCTCTGTTCCGGACATACGTCCTTCCATCTCGTCTGCTGCAAGAGTTGCAACAATACTTTTAAAATCATTGCTGTCAATTTTACTGGAAAAGCCGGAGACTGCTGCGTGAGGAGTATTTCTAAGCGGTGAATCCGCCAGCAGTTTTAAAGCAACACTATGATTCCAGTCACCCATAAAAAGCTGCGAAGTTTTATCTGAGGTTCTGTTGGTTGTCCAACATAATTTTTTGCCATCTGGTGAAAAAACGGGCAAGCCGTCAAAACCATCCGTGTTTGTTACACGAACAGGCTCTTTTTGACCCAGCGCATCAACCATATAGATTTCAAAATTCGAAAAACCAACTTTGTTTGATGCAAAAAGTACATATTCTCCTGATGGATGAAAATAAGGTGCCCAGGATAAGGCTTTGAAATCTGTTAATCTTTGTACATCACTTCCATCAAGTTTCATTGTATACACATCCGCCATATGACCATTTTCTTCAAAATGGCGCCAGATAATGCGTTTCCCGTCAGGCGAAAAAAATGGCCCTCCATCATAACCTGACCAGTTGGTTAATCTTTTTTTACTGGAACCGTCAGCGTTCATGATATACAGTTCACCAAAATAGGAGGCATCCGTCTCTAATTGTTTTTTTTGCTTATCATTTAATTCGCCGTTATATGCATTGCGCAGTGAACAAAAGACAATTTTTTTGCCATCGGGAGAAAAAGAAGCCTCAGCGTCATATCCTTTGGCGGAAGTGAGTCTTTTGATATTTTTGCCGTTTGCATCCGCAACAAATATGTCCATTTCTTCTTCATAACTCCAGGCATAGCGATGTGCCTTGCCTGATCTGCGTATTTCGAATTCTTCTTTTTGTTTGGCCAGCGTTTGCGGGTCTAAATGTGTTGATCCAAATAGTATATTGCCGGTACCGTTTTGGATAAAAGCACACGTAGTATTGCCAATGCCGGGCGAGACCCTGTTTATATCTCCCGTTTCAAAATCCAACAGGTAAATTTGGTAAAATGGATTATCAGTTTCGCGCTCACTTTGAAAAACAAGCTTTTTACCATCAGGGGAAAAATATCCTTCACCGGAGCGCAAGCCTTCGTAAATAAGCTGGCGTGTATTCTTTATAAGTGAAGATTCATTCTGTTGGGTGTTATCTTGTGAGAATGATAAAGAAACAGTAAATAAAACAAGGATGAGTATTTCGAAGTATTTCATTTTTATTCCAGTCTTTTTATATGATTTAATAATTAAAGACTTTAAATATAAGAAAAAATGCTTATAATTTTAAAGGAAAAATGAGTGCCTTGCTGATACCCGTAAAATTGTTAAACGGGGTAGAGTTGTCCATTTTGTAATGAAGAAGGATAACGCAGATTTGATAGCTATTTTGGCCTATTATCTAAAAAAATTATAAAAAAAACTTTCACGGTTTCTTTTTTTTCGCGCCCATTCTCTATATTCATCATATGTCACAATTCCAACAGGCCCTTCAAAAATTCCACCCTGCATCTTACCATCAAAAACCCGGACAGCTAACAGATTCATCTTGTTAAAAAAAATATCATCCGCATTTATTTTATAAGCACGTATTTCCTCCCACTCATTTCTAACTTTTATCTGCTGCGGATTATCACGCATACGACCTGTACTGCCAATTAATTCGCCATTAAGAAATGTTTGATCAATGTCATCAATTTTTCCCAACATAATGACTAATGTTTTATCCCGGAAATCAGGACTAATATTAAATTTCAGGCGATACCAGCCAAAGCCATCATAATTGTCATAACCCTGCGCTTCCCAGGACATAGGTACTAAAATTTCACCCCAGTCTGAATCATCATAATCATTTTCCGCTCTTTGCAAATTATCTCCAGGCTCAAATTTCCAGAGACCATCAAATGCTTTTATAAATTGCAGTGACATTAATCTTTCATAAATTCCGATTTTACCCCAGGTTATTCCACCTGCAAGCTCTGCATCATAGACACGCACAGCAATTACATTCTCCTTATTTGTAGATAAATATTCTTCAGGGATTGGATATATTCGGTTTACATTAAACCCTGTAATATAATCCGGGGGAAATTGACCGGTTAGTCCAATCAGTTTACCATTAATAAATACCTGGTCAACATCATCAATGGCACCTAAATGGACATATAAATTATTTTTTACTTTTACCGAAAACTTAACCCTGTACCAGGCATAGCCATCGTACCCGGGGAATCCTTCATCTTCCCAATTTGCCGGTGCAAATATCTTCGTCCATTGTGAATCATCAAAATCGGGATTTGACCAATTTGGATTATCCCCGATGTTAAATAACCATTCGCCACGCAAATCTTTTACCCGGCGCCACTCTTCGTCGGAATCCGCTGCTACGATTTTTGTCAGCCAGATGCTATTTAGCAGTAATATAACAACCATCAACTTTTTCATATATAAATGCCTTGTCTTTTTTGATATATTTTAATCAATATATTTATATCCTACCCCGTGGACTGTTAATATATGCCTGGGGTGTGTCACATTGTATTCGAGTTTTTGGCGCAAATGTAAAATGAAATTATCAACGGTACGCGTTGATATTGTTGAATCGAGTCCCCATATATCGGTTAATAGCTGATCTCTTTCAACTGTTTCATTTTTATGCTGCCAAAGATACTTCAGTACCTCAAATTCTTTATGGGTCATTGCAACCGGTGTTCCGTCATCGTAAGCATTGTAGGATTTGAAATTTACATTAAGTTTACCGATTTTTACTTCCTCCACATTTTGTAAAACTTTTTGGCTTCTGCGCAAAATCGCTTTGATGCGGGCCAGTAATTCCCGCAAACTAAAGGGCTTTGTTATATAATCGTCTGCACCAAGTTCCAACCCCAATACCTTATCTATTTCTTCTCCTTTGGCCGTCAGCATAATTATATGACTATCTATACCTTCCTGGCGCGCTTGTTTGCATACATCAAAACCGGATAATTTCGGCATCATTACATCCAGTAAGACCAAATCGTAATTATTTTCTTTGATTTTTCTGAGACCCTCAAAACCATCTGGCGCTTCATCAACTTCGTATCCTTCAAATTCAAGATTTTCTTTTAAGCCCTGGCGCATTTTTTGTTCATCTTCAACGATTAATATTTTAGACATTGCTACTCCTGTTTATCGGGAAGCATAATTTGAACAAGGATCCTTTTCCAGCTTCACTTTCGAGTGTAACCTCACCATGATGTGCCTGCATATTATGTTTAACTATTGATAATCCAAGACCACTGCCTTTAGTATTGTGGACTAATGGATTTGATTCCCTATAAAATTTTTCAAATATTTTTTGTCTATTATCAGTTTGAATACCCAAACCCTGATCCTGCACACCAATCAAAATATATTTATCGTTTTGTTCTGTTGAAACGGCAATGTAACGCTTATTTCCACTATATTTTAATGCATTATCGATAAGATTTATGATGCATTCAGTAACTGCTCCTTTATCTGCAAATATCACCGGATCTCGAGATGATAATTTTAAGTGTAACTCAAACCCTTTCTCGTTTATCGACTCTTTGTAAGTTTGCAGGATATCTTCAACAAGACTGTTAACTGCTATTTTTTCAAATTTATATTCTTTACTGCCCGACTCAATTCTGGAAAAATTTAAAATATTGTTTATCAGGTGAGTGAGACGGTCTGCTTCATGACTTATGTTTTTATAGTATTCCATTCTCTTTTTATTTGAAGAAATACGATCCATCTCCAAAGTTTCGGCGTACATTCGGATTATAGATAATGGTGTGCGCAATTCATGGGAAACATTGGATACAAAATCAGATTTTAACTGTGCTAATTGTATTTCTCGCTGCGTATTCTTGTAAACATACCATATACCTAAAATCAATATTAAGTTCACTGCTAAAATCAAGAGAGCACTTCTAATCATGCGCTGATTAGTAAACTCCCCTAAACTAAAACCTGTAAAACCGATCCCCAAAGTGTGGTTTGGAAATATCCATAATTTCTTACGAACCAGCGCATCATCATAAGCTAAAAACTGTGTGCTGCTAATAGGTTCTTTGGTTTTTTCATTAAAAACCGCACATACAAGATTTGCGCCAGCCAGTTCCGTTAATTTTTTGGTAATCGTATTATTTATAAAAAAGTCAGAATCCATAACAAGAACAGCATAATATGTTTGGTTTCTCAATTCCGTTATATATACTAATCCTATATAGCTGGAGATAGAGGTATCAGATTCAAAAACAAAAGTTTCAATTTTTCGGTAATCCTGTGATTTTAATGATAATAATTTTTTCAATTTATTATTATTAGCAGCAATGTAATTCTCCTGATCCGCTTTCAATTTATTATTTAAATATTCATTTGGATAAACAGCGGATAGTTTGGTGAATGCTGAATCATAAAAAGTAATCTGATTAAAAACAGGTTGGGAAATGATAAAATTTTTAACATTTTCAAAATGAGGAGCACCATTTGCTTTTTTATCAATTTCATTATCCCGCGAAATAATTAAATCCAATTTGGATATCCAGGAATTAACATAGTCCCAGGCATGCTGGTTTACCGAGAAGAGAATTACATCCAGCTGTTGCTTGTAAACCTGATTTAATAATTCTTCATTTTCATTATACGTGCTTATCTCAGAAGCGGTGTAAAAGAGGGATGGAATTATAACCATAATTACTAAAATCATGGAGATTTTTTTTAAAGAATTATTACGGGGCATGATTATTCCATTTATTTAACTGTTGCTAATTTGTTTACTGGATTTCTTATTTTCAAGGGCCGTGACAATTAATGACATCTATTTACTGCTCAATGACATCAATGATAAGAAACAGGCGTATAATTTTATCAATTCAAACCACAAACCCAGGAGGAAAGAATGAAAAAATTATACGTAATGTTTATCAGCTTAAGCTTATTAGTTGGAACAACATTTGCCCAAAAACCGGCAGAGGCAGTGTTAAATGCTCCGGCAAATTATCTGAAAGGTTTAAATCATTCCAATAGTGCCGTTGTTGAGAGCAGTATTTTCAATGTAATGTTGTTAAAACATTATTATCCGGATTTAGATTTTACTAAGATAAACAAAAAACTAGATGACCTGGCAATAAATGGTGAAAATAAAACAATTCGCCTGAAGGCATTTATATCCACCAACTACATTAAGAATCCGCAAGATTATAATTGGATTGAACAAGAGACATTTGCAGAAACAATGACCTTAGTAAATTTCAGTTTAAAAGAATACAACGCTTCGGTAAATGACTTGAAAAATAATCAAAAATTAATTGCTAAATAAAAAAATAAAGTTCCTTCCAAATATTCTCTTTCATTGAGTCCTAATCGACTTTTTGAAAGAGAATATTTTTTATAATAACTCGCATGTCTGTACCTTATATATAGCTCAAAATTTCCATTTTTTTTCTTACTTTAATAATTTCAAATCTCCATTAGCCATAAAATACTAAATCTTTGTTTTATTTTGACCGATTATAATGCATTAAGTAGAAGCAAGAGCGAGTCTCTTTATGGATAAAGAAATAAATACCAAAGAACTTGAACTGGCAGATGTTGCAGTTCTTAAGGACAAGATTAAGTTGCTGGAGAAGGAACAAATGGAGTTTAACAGAATAATATCCTCTTTACCGAAACTAATATATATCCCGGATTTGAAAAACCGTTTTCGGCAAATAAGTTATATTCTGGATAAGTGGAAAATGAAAAGGCGCCATGATTAAAAGAAAGTGTGGAGCTGAGCGGGATCGAACCGCTGACCTCTTGAATGCCATTCAAGCGCTCTCCCAACTGAGCTACAGCCCCATAAAAATAAAGCATTAAATTTAGCTTATATCGCACAGCGGTGCAAAATTATTTCAAGTATTTTCTTAATATTCCAACAAAATTGTTTAAATCATCCTCCGTCGTATCAAAAGCTGTCATCCAACGCACTTCACCCGTAGCATCATTCCAGGTGTAAAAAAAAGATTCCCCTTGTATTTTTGAAATTACATGTTTTGGGATTTTTGCAAACAACGCATTTGTCTGCACGGGTTGTGTGATTTCTAACTCCGAAAAAGGTTTTATTTTCTCTAACAACATTTGAGCCATACGGTTAGAGTGTTGGGCATTTTTTTTCCATAAGCCCGTTTTTAGATATGTCTCATATTGAACTGATATAAAGCGCATCTTGGAATGTAACTGCATGGCCTGTTTACGTATATATTTAAAATTATCGGCAAGATCGGCATTAAGGAATAACAAGGCTTCACCAAACATCAAACCATTTTTATTGCCGCCAAAGGAAATAATGTCCACACCAGTATCAATGGTTATTTCTTTAAAAGTTTTATCGAGATATACAGAGGCGTTGGCTATCCTGGCTCCATCAACATGGAGATAAAGATTATATTCATTCGCTAAAGCCTTTAGTGCTTTTAACTCAGCAATGCTATAGACTGTGCCCATTTCAGTGGGTTGTGAAATGGAAATTAATTTTGGTTGACTATGATGTTCAAAATCAAAACCATAAAGATATGGTTTAATTAAATCCGGATTAAGTTTGCCGTCAGATGTTTTAATGTCAACAAGTTTGCAGCCGCTAAAGCGCTCCGGGGCTCCACATTCATCGACGTTTATATGAGCGCTCTCGGGGCAAATTACCGATTCAAAAGGTCTGCAAGCACTATGTATAGCCAAAACGTTAGCAGCAGTGCCGCCGTAAACAAAGAAAACTTCGGTATTCTCATTAAAATGTTCTTTTAAAGTTTTAGTAGCAGCTTTTGTATATGGATCATCCCCATATCCGACGACATGGCCTTCGTTGCAATCTTGAAGTGCCAGCATTATTTCAGGGTGCACCCCCGCGTTATTGTCACTCGCAAAAGATTTTTTATTCATATATCGAACTTACTTCCTTAAATTTTGCCATGATCCCAGATAGGTTTTATTCGAATTATGTTCAAGATTTTCAATGTATTTTTTCAAACTAAACTCAACAGCCGTAAATGCCAATTCGTCCCAGGGCAACTCTTCGGGTTTACATAATTTGCACTCTAGCGATTCAGCACCTGCATTTATATAATTATCCACCATATCAGCTAAAAAGATGGCATAAACCTGGTTGACATTGGGCAGACTGTATATCGTGTGCAAACGCACAATTTTAACGTTAGCCCCCGATTCTTCAGTTGTTTCCCTTATTGCTCCCTCTTCTACCGTTTCGCCATTCTCCATAAAACCGGCAGGTATTGTCCACAATCCGTATTTTGGCTCAATTGCCCTTTTACACATTAAAATTTTATTTTGCCATACGGGAATACAGCCCACAACCATGCGCGGATTCTGATAGTGTATCATACCGCAATGATCACAAACATACCTCAAGATAGTATCATCTTCTGGTATTTTATAAGTAAGGGATTTACTACAGTTACTGCAATATTTCATTAGCTAAATGTTAGATTTGTTGAAGAAATGAACGTTGAAATAATTTTTTCCATTCCAGCCTTATCTTCATTTTGAAAGCGATTAATTATTGGACTATCCATATCAAATACAGCCTTTACATCTCCATCTACTACTATTGGAATAACCATTTCGGAATTTGAGGCAGCATCGCAGGCTATATGACCATCAAATTTATGAACATCGGCAATGACCAGAGTTTGCTTTTTAGCAGCAGAAACACCGCAGACGCCTTTACCAACAGGAATTCTTACACAGGCAACGTTACCTTGAAATGGTCCGAGAACAAGTTCATCATTTTTACGGATATAGAAGCCGGCCCAGTTGACATTTTTTAAGTTTTGATAAACAAAGGCTGAAAAGTTGGCCATATTAGCAATCATATCCGATTCGCCTTCAAGTAAAGAGGTTAGCTGTTTTTCAAATAGATTGTAATTCATATTTACTATTTAATAAGGGGTGGCCGGAATTTATAGCCGTAAAGTATGGGTCCTTTTGGTCCATCTTCATAGATCTGCCTGATAACCATTTCCAATTCCATACCAATTTCGACCTTATCAGAATCGACGTCTGTTAACTGGGCAGTAATGCGCACACCTTCTTGCAGATCAATTAAACCAATGGCATAGGGTGCTATATGATCAAAACGATTTTGAGGCTGGTAAATTATTGTGTACGAATAGAGTTTGCCTTTCCCAATAAAATCATGGGATTCAGCATTTCTCGATTTGCATTTCTGGCAAACCAATCGCGGAGGGAAGCTTAGGTTTCCACAATCAAGACATTTTTTCCCCTGGAGTCTGTATCTTTGGGTTTTTAACCGCCAATATCTTGGGATATCCATTTTTTCTCCTTTAAGCGGTTTTCTTTAATATTGTAGAAATTACAGTAGCACCGCTTCCGCCAATATTCTGGATTAATGCCACATCGTTTTTTGGAACCTGTATTTTAGAATCCACATTGCCTCTAAGCTGGTTGGCTGCTTCCACAACCTGATAAACGCCGGTTGCCCCAACTGGATGTCCGCGCCCTTTTAAACCGCCACAGGTGGTCATTGGGAACTTTTCATTTATACCGATACCTGTTTTTTCGGCAAATGGTATAGCTCGGCCTTTTTCTGCAAATCCACTGGCTTCAAGTGAAAGCGCCGTAATGACACTAAATGCATCATGCACCTCAAAGAAGTCTATATCCTTTGCCTGCAAACCGCTTACTTTATAAGCCTTTTTCACGCTGCGCTCAACACCTTTCAACCATAGCAGGTCTTCCCTGTTATCAAGGAGCCAGCGTGAAAAAGGCTTATAAAGTAAGCGGTTTGCAGGCAAAGGATATAGACTTCTTTGAGGTGCATGATGCATTCAGTGTCATTACGGCGCTTTCACTTGAAGCCAGTGGATTTGCAGAAAAGGCCGTGCTATACCATTTGCCGAAAAAACAGGTATCGGTATAAATGAAAAGTTCCCAATGACCACTTGTGGCGGTTTAAAAGGGCACCGGCAACCGGCGTTTATCAGGTTGTGGAAGCAGCCAACGAGCTTAGAGGCAATGTGGATTCTAAAATACAGGTTCCAAAAAACGATGTGGCATTAATCCCATATTCGGCGGAAGCGGTGCTACTGTAATTTCTACAATATTAAAGAAAACCGCTTAAAGGAGAAAAAATGGATATCCCAAGATATTGGCGGTTAAAAACCCAAAGATACAGACTCCAGGGGAAAAAATGTCTTGATTGTGGAATTCTAAGCTTCCCTCCGCGATTGGTTTGCCAGAAATGCAAATCGAGAAATGCTGAATCCCATGATTTTATTGGGAAAGGCAAACTCTTATTGCGTACACAATAATTTTCAGCCTCAAAAATGGTTTCTTCATATAGCACCCTATGCCATTGTTTTAATTGATCTGCAAGAAGGTGTGCGCATTACTGCCCCTAACAGATGTGGATTCTGATAAGGTCGAAATTGGTATGGAATTGGAAATGGTTATCAGGCAGATCTATGAAGATGGACCAAAAGGACCCATACTTTACGGCTATAAATTCCGGCCACCCCTTATTAAATAGTAAATATGAATTACAATCTATTTGAAAAACAGCTAACCTCTTTATTGAAGGCGAATCAGATATGATTGCTAATATGGCCAACTTTTCAGCCTTTGTTTATCAAAACTTAAAAATGCCAACTGGGCCGGCTTCTATATCCGTAAAAATGATGAACTTTATCGGACCATTTCAAGGTAACGTTGCCTGTGTAAGAATTCCTGTTGGTAAAGGCGTC
>CAVRRG010000010.1:0-58818 GCA_963723365.1 Calditrichota bacterium
AAGAATGTGCCTGAAAAATATTTGCTATTCTTTCACCATTAAAAATATTTTGATCTACAGAAAAATTCATACTATTAAAGTCACGCTTGCTTTCAGGAATAATACCACCATATATGAGATTACCGGTTATGGGATCTTGTCCTGAAACCTGATCGGGGCCAGCCTGGCGCGGGGCAGATCTTGAAATACCGCTATTCATAGAAATATCCGCTGATGGCAGGTAACTTGAAAAACTATTCATAGCTTCATATTCTGAATATTTAGTATCATTTATTTTTTGCACCAATTCATTATTATTTTCCAGGGCAATTTGAATACATTGTTCAAGTGTAAACTTTTCCTGGGCAAACAGATGGCCTGAAAAAAGAAAAACCAAAATAAAAATCGCTGTAACATGTTTCATTAGTTCTCTCCTTAATTGTCAATTATAAAAAAGTTGTGCTAGTCCAATTCCTGCAAACGAAACTATTAAAGTTAAGGTAATTATTACTGCATAGCTTTTTGTTTTTCTAAAATTATATATCACCATAAACGCAGTTGAATAAACAATTACTTTCCATACGGTGAAAACATCAAAAATGTTTAAAAATTGGAATAAAAAAGTTTTTGAGCTTTCTGTATCCATCAATAAAGCAAGACTTGTATAGACTTCAAGAGTCCCTTTATTTAAAATTAATGGCAATTTAATGAAGCCTTCCAAAACTCCGATTAAACCCGCCCAGGCAACAGCAGAAAAGTTTAATAAAAACGTTGCCGATCCGCCAAAAACAAAATTACCAAATATCAAGAAAACTGCTGCAATCACTAGCGGGATAAAAAAAGTGCTCATTAAGCTGGAAATAATTGGAGAGATATTTTTCATATAGAAAGTGGGACTCTCTAATTGTTCAAGCTGCTCATCTTTTACATCTTCGGGGATCATAGTGGATTCCAGAATGTAATCCCTTTGCATCTGGAGTTGGATATCAATTGTTAAAAGTGAAAATACATAGCTCGATAGAAGAATAATAAGTATTGGGATAATCCAATTGGCTTTGCGTTTTAAAACTTCAAATACGGATTTTGGATCAGTAAACACATTTAAAATCATACTTCCATAGTTTAATTTTTCAATATTTTGGTCTTGATGTTGGTCATTCATTACAACCTCCTAAAATTTAAATATGACGTGCACGGTTTTTTTAAGTTGCAAGGATAGTGATATCAACTCCCATGATTTAAAAATTTATCTTTATTAGCAATTACTAATTGCAAGCATGAATCATGATCATTGGCCACATTGCCATCAAGAACCGCTTCCAGAACAAACTTTTTAACCCGCCCTACCAACGGCCCGGGTGGACAATTAAAAACTTGCATTATCTCATTACCGGATAACGGAGGTTGAAAATTGCGCATACGGTCTCGTTCTTCAACTTTTTCTACTTTTTTTAACAGGTGATCATAATTTGCTAAATATTTTTTTACCCTTTTAGGATTCTTTGAGGTGATGTCTGCCCGACACAAAGTCATTAAGTCCTCAAAATCTTCACCAGATAAAAAAAGTAAGCGTCTTATCGCAGAATCAGTAACTTCTTCATCAATCAGAGACATCGGTCTTAAATGCAATCTTACCAATTTTTTTACAACCTGTATTGTATCATTAGGGTATTTCAGGCGCTTTAAAATCAGCTGTGTCATTTTTTCACCAATCACTTCATGTCCGTGAAATGTCCACCCAGTATCTTCAACAAATCTTTTGGTATTAGGCTTTGCAATATCATGCAGCAAGCCACTTAACATGATATCAAGTTTAGCCTTTTTATCAGCCAAATTATCAATAACTTCCAGAGTGTGATAAAAAACATCTTTATGATGAAATTGGTTTTTTTGATCAACACCTTTCAATAGCGAAAATTCGGGTAAAAATTCTTTTAAAAGATTGCTCTCATCCAACATTTCAATTCCAAGCGAAGGTTTTTTTGTCATTATTATTTTATTGAATTCGTCCTGAATACGTTCCTGGGAAACTATTTTCAATCTTGATGCATTTTTTTGAATAGCGGAAAAGGTGGCAGAATCAATTTTAAAGTTTAGCCTCGTGGCAAACCTTATAGCTCTCATCATACGCAATGGGTCATCACTAAATGTTTTATTTGGATCTAACGGAGTACGAATGATTCCACTCTTCAAATCTTCTCTTCCGTTATACACATCTATAATCTTCCCATATTCATTATCACTGATGTCCATCACCAAGGTGTTAATTGTAAAATCTCGCCGACTAAGATCAGAAAATAAATCTGCTTGCTTTGTCACAGGTTTACGCGAATCCGAAGCATATGACTCTTCACGGGCATTGACAAACTCCAGGTTATAGCCTTCAAACATAGCCATAAAAGTTCCGAAACGGGCATAACGTACAATATTTTTGATCTTTAATTGTTTTTTTAGCTGATCTGAGAATTTCATTGCGTCACCCACTACAACAAAATCAATATCTTTACAGCTTTTTTTCAAGATCATATCCCTTACATATCCACCAACAACATAAACTGGCGTGCCGAGGGATTCTCCTACTTTGTAAATTTTCTTAAATAGTTCTTTTTCAGTCATAATATCAGATTTGAGAATATCTTTTTGGAAAAAATAAATAAATAGAAATAAATGTAAATAAACTATGCGGTATATAAAAAAAAATCCCCTTCAAAATTTGAAGAGGATTATTTTCAAAGACGATATGTTTATTTTACCGCCAAGATTTTATTATAACGGGATTGGTTTGCTAATACACTGATAGCCCCTCTCACCTGCAGGTCATTGTCAATAGAGTATTTATAGCGGCCTTTTCTTCCATGATATTTTTCTGCAAGTTCTAACTTAAGATATTGTTTAACCTGCTCGCTACTTTGATCCAGGTAATTTTCTTTTTCAGCTTCCAGTATTTCCTCAAGAGTGTTTATTAAAGTGGTCAATTCCTGAGTCGCTGAACTATTTTTAGCGATTTGCCTGAGCTTTTGTATTTCAGAACCGCCTGCAGAATCAAACTCAAAATTTACTTCTTTAAGATAGGATTTAAAATCGTTGAATACTTTACCATTTTCAAAAATTGTGTCATTCCACTCAGGATTATCCTGATAATAATTAACTGCAAAATTAAAGAAATGGTTTTTTCTAATAAGTTCAATAAGAACATAATTAAGAGAATCACCTTTTATAGAGATATCAGGATGAACACCGCCGTGATCGAAAACTTCTCGTTTGTTCTTTGTAAAATATTTAGCTAGTTCTTCATCGTTTAATTTTTTATCTACTATAACTTCATTACCCAGTCCATAATCTTTTTTCTGAATAGAGCGACCACTTGGAATATAATATTTTGCAGTGGTAATTTTTACTTTGGCATCTGTAGAATTATCAACTGTGTACACCTTCTGCACTAATCCCTTTCCAAAGGTCTCTTCTCCGGCTATCACAGCCCGGTCCAAATCCTGCAAAGCCCCTGCAACTATTTCTGAAGCACTCGCACTTCCTTCATCAACCAAAACAGCAAGCGGCACATTGGGCAAAATGGGCTGTTTTCTGGTTTTAAATACTATCTCACCTTCCCTGTACCCTTTTGTGAAAACAACTTTTTCGCCAGCAGGCACAAAAATATTAACAATATCCACAGCAGCATCTAAAAGCCCGCCGGGATTTCCCCTTAAATCGAGAATAAATTTGTTAATTTCCCCTTTTTCCCGCAGTTGGCCAATTGCCCGTTTCACTTCAGTATATGCTTTATCGGTAAATCCATTTAAACCGACGTAAGCAACTCCTGGACTCACAAAGCCCGCATATCCAACATCTTCTATTATTATCTCGGCCCTCGTTAGGGTAAGTTCAATTGGCTTTTCGAAACCATGCCGTTTTAAAACAAATTTAATCTCCGTACCTATTTCTCCTCTTAATAAAGAAGAAACTTTATCTATACTTATATCAGCAATCTTTTTCCCGTCAATTTCTACGATAATATCTCCTGCTCGCACTCCGGCCCGAATAGCGGGAGAATTATCCATAGGAGATATTACTGTAACCTGTTTATTCTTTATTCCGATTTCCATACCCAAACCACCATATTTCCCGGTGGTAATCATTCTTAATCTTCGTTCACCATCCTCTTCAATGAAAACCGTATAGGGATCCAACTGTTGCAACATGCCTTCAATACCTGCCTTAACCAGAGGATATGGATCAATCTCTTCAACATAATGCATATTTATTTTTTCAAATACGTTCTGCATATGCTGCCAGCTTTTCTTAAGCTTATGGTAATAATCTTCCTCGTCTGAATTGAGGGGTGCCCAGGAACTGGCGACTAGAAAAAAGAAAGACACAAAAAAAAGGAAATACTTGGAATTCCTATACATAAAATTAACCCCCGTTATTATCTTTAATTATATTTATAATTTGTCGGTGGATATCACCCTTAACTTGAGTTGCGTCAAGAATTTTGAACCTTTTAGGATTCCTATTCGCAATATCTTCATAGCCTCGACACACTCTTTTATAAAAATTTTCACCGGATGATTCAAGCCTGTCTGCTTCCAGACCGTTTTCCAGCTTTCTTTTGAATGCATCATCAGGATTAATCTTGAGATAAAAAGTAATAGAAGGCAGAATCCCCAACGTTGCGAATTTATTAACGTGATCTACTAACTCAAGTTCCAATTCCCTGCCATAACCCTGGTAGGCAGTTGTTGAATCAACAAATCGATCAGCGAGTACATATTTACCTTCTTTTAACAGTGGAATGATTTTCTCACATGTAAGTTGAACGCGTGCTGCACTAAACAATAATATTTCCGTTCTACCATGCATTTGCATATGTTTTTTATCAAGAAGTATTGATCGAATTCGTTCGGATATTTCTGTGCCACCCGGTTCACGAAGAATAAAAACTTCCTGACCGTTCTTAATCAAATACTCTTTTAAAAGACTTATCTGTGTGCTTTTACCCGAAAAATCAATACCTTCGAAAGAGATAAATTTTTTGTTTAATTTGCTATCCATCGTTAGTTACTTACCTGTTTTCCGGGCACCTGCAATTATTAAAACCAGTTCACCCTTTATTTTTTGATTGCCCGTTTTGTCGACAAGTTCCTGCAAACTTCCTGAAATAAATTCTTCAAATTTTTTTGTAATCTCACGCGCCAGTACACATTTCCTGTTACCCCAATTTTCAAGAAGCTGATTTAAGGTTTTTTCAATTCTATGTGGAGATTCATACAAAATAATGGTTCTCTTTTCTGCAGCCAATTGTTCTATTTTTGTTTTTCGTCCCTTTTTATTCGGCAAAAATCCTTCAAAAACAAAGCTGTTTGTTGGAAGCCCAGATGCAACCAGCGCTGAAATAAAAGCGGAGGCACCGGGAATCGGGATGATTCTAATATTGTTTTCCACACAGTTAGTAACTAAATGATAACCCGGATCTGATATACCGGGAGTGCCGGCATCGGAAATAAGAGCAATTGCTTTTCCGGCTTTAAGCTGTTCAATTAATCGTGGTGTTTCACTCGGAATATTATGACTGTGATAACTTCTCATGGGTGTATTAATGGAATAATGCTTTAATAATACCGAAGATGTCCGTGTATCCTCGGCAGCAATAAAATGCACAGAATTCAAAATATGTACAGCGCGGTAAGAAAAATCTGCAAGATTGCCAATTGGCGTGGCGACCAGATATAAAGCATTTTCAATAGATTCCAAACACTACACTCCCCAGTCTCTGCAATATCTGAAATCCTGGTTAATAGTTCTGTTTGAAAGCTTGGCAATAATCGGGGGCCTTCTTTTAAACTGGCTGCGCTGGATTCTTTGTTTTATATCATCAATTGTAGACTGCTTATAACCTGCTTCTATTATGAACTGATCCGGATATCGTTCATCAACAAGGTAGTATAATAGTTTGTCAATCTCCAGATAGGAATATCCCAGTTCTTCTTCATCCGTTTGGCCTTGCCAGAGATCGGCAGAGGGCTCTTTCTTTACGATCTCTTTGGGAACACCTAAGTATTCCGCCAGATCCCAAACCTGTGATTTATATAAATCTCCTATCGGATTAATAGCACTGGCCATATCGCCAAATATGGTCCCATAGCCTAAAAGTAATTCCGTTTTATTGCTGGTTCCCAAAACAAGCGCACCGCTTTTAGAAGAATGGTCATACAAAAAGCACATCCGTTCCCGGGCCATTTTATTTCCCTGTCGTAGACTGCTTGCTTTTTTATCATTCTTAAAAAAGGAGTCCACTGGTTCTGAAATATCGATGACATCGTATGAGATTGATATCTTGTTGGCTTGCAGAAGAGCGTGTTTTTTACTTAATGGATTGCTTTTTCTGTATGGCATAATGAGCGCATGTACATTTTCTGCTCCCAATGCGCGCTGCGCCAGACAGGCAACAACAGCCGAATCTACGCCTCCCGACAAACCAAGAAGCGCCTTATGAACGCCTATTTTATAAAGCTCTTCCTTTATAAAAACTTCTAAGACTTTTGTAACCCATTGCGGATTTATTTGTAACATTAATATAATTCCTTATAAACCAATTTAATTTCTTCAATTAAATCTTCCATGGAAAAAGAAGTGATGCTCCATTTTTCTGCTGCGTTATCTGCAGCTTGTCCATGGATATAATTTGCATAAATTGAAGCATCAATTACAGCCATTCCTGTTGCAGCCAGGCCTGCAATTAAGCCTGCCAACAAATCACCGCTGCCGCCTTTTGCCAGACCCGGGTTACCTGTTGTATTAATAAATACTCCATTCTCTTTTTGACCAACAATTGATGGTGCTCCTTTTAAGTTAACAGTACAATCGGTGTGTTCAATAAAATCAGATAAAACCTGCCACGGTTGTTCTTTTAATTTTTCACTGAGGATATGTTCAAATCGCCCAAATTCTCCATGATGCGGCGTGATCACGCAATTACTTTTTAATTTTGAAAGTAAATTTGGATCCGCTGCCAGGTAAAATAATGCATCTGCATCTATTACGATCTTTTTATTTAATTCTAATGCTTTTTCAATGGATTTATTTATTACAAAAGATGATTGCTCTGCACGCCCGAATCCGGGGCCAATTAAAAAAGCGTCACACCATTCAATTTTTTCTTCAATTTTTAGCAGTGCTTTTTCGTTAATCATCCCATTTGTATCGGCTAGAGGCAGAGTCATTTGTTCTGTTAACTTTATCTCCAGGATCGGATTTAATGCTTCTGCCACCCCTGCAACAACCAGTCCTGCTCCGGCGACTGACGCTCCCTTTGCAGACAAGGTTATTGCGCCGGTCATACCCGGAGAGCCACCCAAAATAAAAACTCTACCGGCTTTATGTTTATTAATATTTGAATCGGGCTGATCAAGAATTATATCATCTTCGTCAACCGCGAAGACTTTTAAATCTTCACTCATTTCAAGCTGAGTTGGAAAACCGATATCAATAACATTTAGATCGCCAACAAAAGTGCGCAAGGGATAGAATAACTGTCCTAATTTTGGAAGGCCCATCGTACATGTCCAATCTGCGTAAATAACCGGTCCCGCCACAGCACATGAATTTCCATTGGCTCCGGATGGCATATCAATTGCGCAAATGGGACAATCCTGATCATTTATCCAATTGATTAATTCGGTATAAAAGCCTTTTAGTTTACCCTTAATACCGGTTCCTAAAAGGGCATCAACTATAAGAAAATTTTCTGATGGCACTTGGATATCATGTGTGTTTTGAATTTCAATAACTTCAATGTCCTGCTTCAGACAAATGCCAAAATTTATTTCTGCGTCTCCTGTTAGCTCTTTCTTTTTTGCCGCTAAGTAAACAATAACATCAATACCATTTTTATCTAAATAGCGTGCAATAACAAAACCATCTCCCCCATTATTGCCCTTTCCGGCAAAAATAACCGCTGTATCAATCAGTAACTCGTTGCACTGCTCTAAAATGAATTCTGCGCTGTTCCTGCCGGCGTTTTCCATTAACACTGCGCTCGGAATATCAAATTCACTAATGGCTTTATTATCCAGTTCTCTCATTTGTTCATTAGAAACGACAGCGATCATATCAACCAACTATTTCGTTTTATCATGACATAAAATAACTCATAAAATACTCTATCTTGTAACTATTTTAGCAAGTGATTAAGTTTTAGGGTTTATTTAAAACAGAAAATAACTAAATTCCTGCTAAACAGGCAAAAAAAGCTTAAAGAAGTTTTAAAAATTTTGAAGGACCGTTTTGAAAAAAGATGATGTTGAACTGGTAAGAAAAGCCAAGCAAGGAGATAGCAAAGCATATGACCAGTTAATTCTATTATACAAGGATGTTGTTCATAGCATTGTATTCAGAATGGTTCGTAACAAACAAGAAGCTGAAGATTTAACCCAGGAAGCTTTTATAAAAGCATATAAATCAATTGCTCTGTTTAACGAAGAATATGCTTTTAGTACATGGCTTTTTAAAATTGCAACTAACAATTGTATTGATTTCTTTAGGAAAAGGAAACTTAAAACGTACTCAATGGATGAAACGATAAAGTACAAGGATGATGAGATCAAACAGGAATATGCTGCTCCGGATCCGGATGTTGAATATGACCTGGTTGCCGAAGAACGCACACAAATTATAAGAGAAGCCATTTCCCAACTTCCGGAAAAATACAGAATTGTTATAGAATTACGTCACCAGCAAGAGCATAGTTATGAACAGATAGCTGAAGAATTAGATCTGCCCCTGGGCACAATAAAGGCCCGTATTTTTCGTGCCCGCGAAATGCTCAACAAATCTCTGCGCGGAAGATTATTTTAATCCTTTACCAATTTATATGAACACCGGAATAAGACAACTAATATTTGCAACCAGTAATATAGGTAAGGTTAAAGAAGTACAGTACCTTATTGACCTAAATAATTTTACTTTGCTGTCTCTTGCTGAATTAGAGAATTTTCCTTTTGCGGAAGTGATTGAAGATGGAAATTCATTTTTGGAAAATGCTCAAAAAAAGGCCAGGCATTTCTTTAAAATATTAAAGAAACCACTAATCTCAGATGATTCAGGCCTTGTAGTACCTGCGCTTAATGGTGAACCTGGTATTTATTCATCCCGTTATGCTGGTCCCCATGCCACTGATGAAGAAAATAATGAACTATTATTAAAAAAATTGTCTCCTCTACTTCCTAAAAACAGAACAGCTTATTTTAAAACAGTTTTAGTGTATAAAGACAATAAACAGGAAGCCGTTTTTGAAGGAAAGTGCCTGGGCAGGATTATAAATTCCCCCAGAGGGTCCAATGGTTTTGGATATGACCCACTTTTTTTTGTGGATGAAATACAAAAAACATTTGCAGAGTTGAAGCATTATGAGAAAAATAAATACAGCCATCGTGGTAAAGCAATCCGGACATTAAAAAAGTTTTTACTAAACAAGATAAGCTAGTTCTTTTTAATTGACATGTTTTTTTGCAAGGCTTATATTTATCGACTCTAGTGAAAATGGAGGTAGTATCGGGGCGTAGCGCAGTCTGGTTAGCGCACCTGCCTTGGGAGCAGGGGGTCGGAGGTTCAAATCCTCTCGCCCCGACAATGGTTGCGCCCTTAGCTCAGCTGGATAGAGCAACTGCCTTCTAAGCAGTAGGTCGGAGGTTCGAATCCTCCAGGGCGTACAGAGCATTTATGGTGGGTGTAGCTCAGTTGGTTAGAGCGCCTGGTTGTGGCCCAGGAGGTCGTGGGTTCAAGTCCCATCACTCACCCAAATTTTTTTAGATATGGTCCCATCGTCTAGAGGCCTAGGACACCGCCCTTTCACGGCGGCGACAGGGGTTCGAATCCCCTTGGGACTACCAAGCCTGGCAAATTAATTGCCGGGCTTTTTTTATTTTAATAAGTTTTACTAGAATAAACCAAAATCAAAGAGGCCGTTTTAAAAGTATTTCTCCAGGGACCCAGGACATCCCGATACTCGGGACGACAGGGGTTCTCCCGATAAATCGGGACTTGGGACTACAAAGCCAGGCAAAAATAATTGCCGGGCTTTTTTTATTAGCTTTATTTCCCCTCCATTACTAAGCTTGAAAATGAAAAATTACAAATCACTTATGGCTTTCATACTTCTATGTCTTATTTGGAGTTCAACCTGGCTGGTGATAAAAATAGGCTTACAAACAATGCCGCCTTTCTTCAGCGCTGGTGTTCGCTTTGTAATCGCCGCTTTAACATTATATTTATTTTCCCTCAAATTGAAGCTTAAATTTCCAGTCAACTTTGAGGATCATAAGTTTTTTTTATATTTCAGTTTTGGTATTTTTGCTATTCCATACGGCTTGGTTTACTGGGCCGAACAATATATTAACTCAGGACTGACAAGTGTTTTATTTTCAGTAATGCCTTTTTTTACTGCAATTCTGGCCATTAAATTCCTCCCTAGTGAAAAAATAACATTTAAGAAAGTATCAGGCATTATAATTGGTATTAGCGGGGTTATCATTATCTTTTTTGATCAATTAAAATTGGATCATCCACTTGCTCTCTATGGAATGATAGGTGTGTTAATTAGTCCTGTATTCTCTGCTTATGGAACTATTGTTGGAAAGAAAGTTTCTGCAAAATACCATCCGATAATACTGAACGTTTTGCCATTACTTTATTCGGGAATTTTATTTTTGATAATATCCCTGGCATCAGAAACTATTTCTGTGTTGGACTTAACACGTACATCTTATTTCTCAATTTTTTACCTGGCTTTTTTTGGTACAGCTTTAGCTTTTGTAATTTACTTCTGGATGTTAAACCACACATCAGCACTAATTATGTCATCAATAACATTTATAACACCACCGCTGGCTCTGATATGGGGCTGGCTAATGTTAGAAGAACAAATTAGCTGGAACTTAATTGTTGGCATGGTTGTAATTTTTTGTGGTATCTATTTCCTGGGTGACAAAGTAAAAAAAGTGAAAAATTTACCTTAACCTTTACCTATATTAATTATAGTCTTTTATTGCATCCTACTAGCCACCTGAATAAATTCTTTTCCCTTTTAAAAACAGGAATTTGGAGATTTAAAGTTGCCGGAAAAAATTTTAGTTACAAGCGCTTTACCATATGCCAATGGACCCATTCATTTGGGTCATTTAGCCGGAGCATATCTTCCTGCGGATATTTTTGTTCGTTACCATCGTTTAAAGGGTGATGATATTGTTTATATTTGTGGCTCCGATGAACATGGTGTTCCGATAATGTTGCGTGCCCGTGATGAAGGCGTTTCTCCACAAGTAATTGTCAATCGTTATCACAAAATTATTAAGAATAGCTTTGAAAAATTTGGTATTAGCTTTGACCATTACGGTCGCACATCGCTGGCAATACATCATCAAACCAGCCAGGATTTCTTTAGAACCCTTGCCCAAAAAAAGGAATTTATTAAAAAAAAGGAAGAGCAGCTTTTCGATCCGGAAGCAAAAATATTTCTTGCCGATCGTTTTATAAAGGGAACTTGCCCTAATTGCGGATATGAAGAAGCTTATGGGGACCAATGCGAAAACTGCGGCACATCTTTAAGCCCCAGAGATTTAAAAAATCCGCATAGTGCAATAACAAATGCTAAACCGGTATTAAAAGAAACCAGTCATTGGTATCTTCCTTTAGAAAAATACCAAACTTTTCTTGAGAAATGGATAGCCGGCCATCCCGAATGGAAACCAAATGCCCTGGGACAGATACAAAGTTGGTTTAAAGAGGGATTGCGAGACAGAGCCGTTACGCGTGACTTGCCATGGGGGGTGCCTGTGCCTGAGGATGTAGCCGGTGAAGAAGCCAAAGGCAAAGTGCTCTACGTGTGGTTTGATGCACCAATCGGTTATATTTCGGCAACCAGGGAGTGGGCTGAATCAAAAGGTGATAGTGAGCTGTGGAAAAAGTATTGGCAGAAAAAAGATACACGACTTATTCATTTTATAGGAAAAGATAATATTGTTTTTCACTGTATTATTTTCCCGGCAATGCTTAACGCCCATGGAGGATATGTTTTACCGGAAAATGTTCCTGCCAATGAGTTTTTAAATCTTGAGGGTCAAAAGCTCTCCACAAGTAGAAATTATGCTGTCTGGCTTGATGAATATTTAAAGAAATTTGAACCTGATTCTTTGCGGTATTGTTTAGCCAGTATAATGCCCGAAGTAAAAGATGCCGATTTTTCCTGGAAAGATTTCCAGTCAAGACACAACAACGAGCTGGCTGATATAGTGGGTAACTTTATTAACCGTTCAGCCGTTTTCTGTCATAAATATTTTGATGGCAAATTACCAGCACTGGGAAAAACGGTTTCTCTTGATAATCAACTCATTGAAAAATTAAAAACGGCACCTGATCGGGTAGGGGAATTAATAGATCAGCATCAATATAAGAATTATGTGCGCGAAGTTATGGATTTGGCACGGTTCGCAAATAAATATTTTAATGACAAAGAACCATGGAAAACAAGAACGGACGATCCTGAAAGCTGCGCTAATACTATTCACCTTTGCCTTCAAACAGTCAGAGTATTAAGCATATTGTTCGAACCCTTAATACCCTTCACAGCCCAGAAAATAAGATCACTTCTAAATATTAGCGACCATCTAAGCTGGGAGGAAGCAAAAGAACTTGCTTTGCAAGAAGGTGGAAAAATTAATAAACCACAAATTCTATTTACTAAAATTGAGGATGAAATGGTAGAATCAGAAATTAATAAATTAGAATCTGCCGGAAAACCCGAAGAGTTGGAATCCGACATACCTGATTTCTCCAAAGAAATTGAATTTAATGATTTCACTAAAATGGATCTTAGAGTTGCCCGGGTCGTTGCAGTCGAAAAAATACAAAAGACAGACCGGCTTCTAAAAATAGAGGTTGATTTAGGAATTGAAAAAAGAACTATTGTAAGCGGTATTGCAGAACATTACAAACCAGAAGATTTGATCGCTAAAAATGTCGTCATTATAGCTAATCTTAAGCCTGTCACACTAAAAGGTGTTGAATCCACAGGTATGTTATTAACAAGCGAAAACAAGGGCGAATTAAGTTTGCTGACTGTTATGAAAGATATTGCTCCGGGTAGTAAAATAAGTTGACAATTTAAAAGGGAAATAAATGTTTGTTGATACGCATGCTCATTTGGATTTTGAATCCTTTGATGAAGATCGCGATGCGGTTATTCAGAGAGCTATTGAAAAAAAAGTTACAAATATCATTACTATTGGCACAAATATAGAAACCTCAAAAAAAGCGTTAACTTATGCTGAAAACTATGACGGTATTTATGCTGCTGTAGGAATTCATCCGTCTGATTGTGCGGAGGCCAATGATGCAGATTATAATGCAATTGAAAAGATGTCCCAACATAAAAAAGTAATTGCTATCGGTGAAATCGGTCTGGATTACTTTAGAATGTACACTGACAAAGAAACCCAGAAAGAAGCATTTAAAAGACAAATAAAAATTGCTAAAAAAGTCAAATTGCCGGTGATAGTCCATACCCGCGATTCTCAGGAAGACTCCTTAAAAATCCTTTTAGAAGAAGGGGCTAACGAAGTATCAGGCATTTTACATTCATTTAGCGGAGATTTAAAATTCCTGGAAAAGGTATTGGATACTAATTTTTACTTGTCATTCACTGGCGGAATAACTTTTAAAAATTCAACAACTGAACATCTTGTTAAAAACACACCGCTGGAACGTATGCTTCTGGAAACAGATAGTCCTTTTATAACACCTGTTCCTTTTCGTGGTAAAAGAAATGAACCTTCATTTGTGATTCACATTGCTAAAAGAATTGCTGATATTAAAGGTATATCTGTTGAAGAACTTGCCCGTATAACAAAAGAAAATGCCAATCATTTATTTGGTACTTCATTTTAAAATTCATGCCGCACAGACCTCTAAAGCAATTTAGCCAAAATTTTTTAACACAACCTGCTATCGCTTATAAAATTGTTAGCGCTTTAAATATTTCCGGGAGAGATTCTATTCTGGAAATTGGTCCCGGTCCTGGCATCTTAACAGAAATTATTGTAAATGAAAACCCGTCATCGTTTTTTGCAATCGAAATAGACCGTAACCTGGCAGAGAATTTAAGGGGAAAATATGCAAATCATCTGCATGTGATAGAAAAGGATATTTTAGACTTTGATTTATTGTCTTTAGATTCAGGTTGTTTTCCTTTAAAAGTAATTGGAAATATCCCTTATAACATAACCAGTCCCATATTATTTAAATTACTTGAATATCATTCCAAAATCGAATGCTCCGTATTAATGATGCAGAAAGAAGTGGCTAAAAGAATTGTGGCAAAATCTGGTAGTAAGGATTATGGAATTCTTTCTATAATGGTGCAAATTTTAGCTGACGTTGAATATCTATTTGATGTTGGAAATAAAAATTTTCATCCGGTTCCAAAAGTCAATTCCGCCGTTATAAAACTAACCTATTTAAAAAAAGAAGAAGGAATTGAAAATATAGATCTTTTTAAAAAATTAGTGCGCGGCGTTTTCAACAATCGCCGTAAAATGCTTCGAAACACTTTGAGTAGAATTTTTGGTCAAACAATTGTAAGTTCCTTGGATGCTTTTGACTTGACCAGGCGACCGGAGCAGTTAACCATCGCTCAATTTAAAGAGCTCGCCAATAAAGTAAACCAATTGCTTGGGCAATCTGCCTAAACTTCATATTATTCAAAACAAAACAGGTATTTATTATGGCTGAATTACAAATTGATACCATTTTGCCCGATATTGAAGCCCTGATTGAAGAACAACAAACGGGTACTCTGCTTACTATTATTACTGACTTGCACCCTGCCGATATTGAAGCTGTTCTAAACAGGCTAAAACCGGGAAAAAGAAAATTTTTATTTAACATCCTGCCAGCAGAAGTAGCCTCGGAAGTCCTGCCTGAACTTGATGATCCAGTAGCAGAAGATGTTCTGGAAGAGGTAAGCGATGAGCGTCTGAGTTCAATCATCGGGGAAATGGATTCCGATGATGCCGTTGATGTTCTGGGGGAATTAGATGACGATGTAAAAGCCCGTGTTTTGGAATCTTTAAAGGATAAAGTTTCTGCTGATGTAAAAGAACTTCTTTTTTATGATGAGGATACAGCAGGCGGTATCATGGCCCTGGAGGTTATAGCCATGCCTGAGGATGCATCAGTAAATGAGACGATTGCCCAAATACGTGAGCTTAAAGATAAAGTGGACAATCTATTTAATGTTTGGGTCGTAGATAAGGATTATCATTATCGGGGTTTTATTTCACTTACAAATCTAGTTTTGGCAAAGGGCAACACTAAAATCAAGTCTATAATGGAAGAGAGTGACCTGACTATAAATGTAAACGAGGATCAGGAAGAAGTTGCTAACTTTTTCAAGAAATATGATCTGGTAAGTTCACCGGTTGTAGATGATGCAGGAAAACTTGTTGGGCGGATCACTTTTGACGATATAGTTGATGTTATGGAGGAAGAGCGGTCTGAGGATATTGCACGTATTTCCGGTGCGCCGGATGAAGAAATTCGTGAAGATTCGGCCTTTGTTATCTCCAAAGCACGCATTCCCTGGCTGTTGGTTGCTTTTATTGGAGAGATTATCGCAGCATATATCTTAAGTCACTTTAAACTTGAAGCAAGTCAGACATTAATTATCGCCACTTTTATTCCAATAGTTATGGCAATGGGCGGAGCAAGTGGTCAGCAAGCCAGTGTTACGGTTGTTCGCGGTCTGGCCATGGGTGATATAGAATTAAAAGATACAGGCAGAAGACTTTTTAAAGAATTCAGGATCTCTATACTGAGCAGTACCTTTTTTTCACTTTTACTTTTCAGTATAGTTTATTTATGGTATGGCTTACTTTTTGCCATTATCCTTGGCGGATCAATGTTTATTGTAATAAATAATGCTACTGTTTTAGGTGCGTTTGTGCCGTTGGTATTTAAACGATTGAATATCGATCCCGCGTTGGCAGCTGCACCTTTAGTTTCGACTTCTAATGATATTACGGGTTTGCTGATTTATCTAACAATTACAACAGTCATGCTAAGCAGCGGAATATAATACGTTTAAAAAATTACATCTGGTTTTTTGAGACTAGCTCTTCCTGTGGAAGTATAAATGTTTCACCATGTTTTAATATTTTGACCAAAGAAGCGTCTAATTTACGATTGTTTACTTCTTTCATTAACAGCTTTGGCGGATCTTTTACGGGTTCATCAGCCAATTGAAATGTACCCCAATGAATGGGAATGAAATATTTTGCTTTTATATCCATGTAAATATCTAATGCTTCTCTGGGATCTACATGCACAGATTTCATGAACCAGCGTGGCATATAAGCTCCAATAGGGATAGCCGCAACATCAAAAGGGCCGTAACGTTTACCGATTTTTTTAAAGCTGGAATTATAACCGGTATCGCCGGCAAAGTAAATGTTTGCTGTTTTTCCCGTAATAATAAAACCAGACCACAGGCTTTTATTTCGATTAAAGACGGTTCGACCTGAAAAATGCTGTGCGGGAACACAGGTAAATTTCATTTGATTGAATTTAATCTCATCGCCCCAGTCCAGTTCCTGAAAATTTGTTATATCCATATCTTCCAAAAAAGCAGCCAGGCCTAGTGAAATAATATAAAAAGGTTTATTTCCAAGTTTTTTAATTGTTTCAAGGTCCAGATGATCGGTATGATCATGTGTTATTAAGACGACATCAATTTTTGGTAAATCTTTAAATGCTAAACCCGGTTTAACAAATCTTTCGGGGCCGTAAAAACTAACAGGGGAGGCTCTTTCACCCCATACAGGATCAGTTAATATATTAAGGCCTTCCATTTGGATTAATAAAGAAGAATGTCCTATCCAGGTAATTGAAAACTTTGAAGTATTTTCTTGTAGCCATTTTGGATCATTATTACCCATTTCAAACTTTACAGTGTCTAAATTCTCATTATTTGAATCATTTATAATCCGATCCCAAATCATCCATTTAGCCAGTTCTTTAAATCCTTTCTTTTTAAACCCGGGATCCGGATTGCGAAACCCTGAGGAGATATGATGATCTTTTGAAAACAGAGATGAATCCTGGCAAAATGATGAATTTGAAATTGAAAAAAGTACAAACAGTATTAAAACAGATTTCATTTTGTCCTTTTGAATTAAATATTGCATTAATTATTACGATGACTTTCAGCGGCATGTTTCCAATCAAAGTAATTTATTGCGGAATTGTAAAATTTTCTTTAACCCGCATAAAAACCATTCCGACTCTCGATTTAGATTTCTTTAGATGTTTTATATAATCAGTAAATCTTTCATCAATCACTTCCCGTGTAGTTTGTGAACTGCTGGCATGGCGTAAAATGACATTGTCCCATTGATCCTTGACAACTATACCCATATGTGCTGAAAATACTGCAGGATGTTTTGTTACAATGGAAAATATTTCAGCACCTTTTAAATTGCCCATAATACCTGCTAACTTATTTGTCGGGATATAATCAATGGTCCATTTAATTTTTCCGGGTGCTTCTTTTAATTCATCGCCCTGTAAACCATTATTCTTATAGAAAGAAGTCCTGTCAATTGTTTTTGTAAGCTGCTTGGTATTACCTTTTGCAATTTCTTTTGTAACATCCTGTAAAAGCCAAGCATTATTTGGCAGCCAGTCTACAAGAGCGTAATGATTGCGGGTCACATAGCCAATCTGACCCCCTTTATAACGAATCTTTTGAAGATTGTCATACATTTCATTGTAATTATCAGAAATTGCCAAAGCCAACGTATGCTCCGTAAAAGTCATACAATCTGTTCGAGCAAAATCAATTGTTGGATCCGGATCAACTTTGCTGTCTGCACCTTCTCCCAGGTTATAAATCAGATAAGGTGTACCTTTACCTTTTTCCGAGTAATATTCAAGACGTTCATACAGATTATTTAGATTTTTATTTCCTTCTTTCATTAGTTCCGTAAAATCTGAGGCTACCATTTCATATGTTTTTAGATCATTATTGCTCTCATATTCCTTTCGAAATCTTATACGAAGTGCTTTTCCCATTGCCCCCTGTACTTTATAAACCATGCGACTTTCAACTGAAGAGACTTTTATATTGCGATAAATCTTTATAGCACTTGCCGGATAATTTTTTAAAACAGCGTGGGCCAGAAAATAGCCATCGTGATATGTTCCATTTGCCAGTTTCTCTCCAACAAATCCGGGAATAAATAAAACTGATCCCGGCAAAATTTTTGTTGGATCAACCGCTGCTGTGCGCCAGTCAATAGGTATATACTTTTGATATGAATCATCTATTTCAGATATATCACTATAAAATGAGACCTCAAAGGTACCCTTTTCAATATAACTGGTATTGGGTGCAAACATCGCTTTGTAGTCCTGGGCGCAAAGAGAGGCTGCAAAAACCAGGATTAAAATGTAAATCTTCATTATTCTCCTATTTTTGTTGAATATAAGTAAAATTCGACAATAACTCTCTTCTTTTTATGCGGGCATTTATTTATATTTATAGTTCACAACTAAAGACATCTTTGGAGAAAAAAATGAGCCGCAGAATACATAATTTCAGCGCAGGACCAGCCGCTTTGCCGTTATCTGTATTGCAGGAAGTACAAAAAGATTTGATAGATTATAAAGGCGAAGGGCTTTCTGTAATGGAAATGAGTCATCGGGGAAAAACATTTGATTCCATTATAAAGAGCGCGGAATCATTAATGAAAGAAGTAATGGGTATTCCGGATGGTTACAAAGTAATTTTTATGCAGGGGGGCGCTTCATTGCAATTTGCAGCAGTTGCTTTAAACCTTATTGGACCGGGACAAATTGCCGACTATATCAACACAGGTGCCTGGTCAACAAAGGCCCTTAAGGAAGCAAAATTACTGGGCAAAGAAGTAAATGAAATCGCCTCATCAGCTGATAAAAATTTTAATTATATCCCTGAATCCTTTTCTATAAACCCAGATGCTGCCTACTTACATATCACATCCAATAACACTATTTTTGGTACACAATGGCAATCATTCCCGGATACCGGAAACGTACCTTTGATTTGTGATATGTCCTCTGATATTAACAGCCGCACTATTAATGTCGGCCAGTTTGATTTAATTTATGCCGGAGCTCAAAAGAACATGGGGCCATCAGGAGTAACCATTGTTATTATGAAAGAAGAGCTTATGGAGAAAAGCCCGGCTAATATACCAAATCTAACAAGCTATAAAACTATTGGCGGGGCCAGTTCTCTTTATAACACTCCTCCTACTTTCGCCATTTACATCATAAAACTTGTTTTGGAATGGATGAAATCTTGCGGTGGATTGGCAGCAGTCGAGAAAATCAACAGAGAAAAAGCTGATTTAATTTATGCTGCCCTTGATAATTCGGACTTTTACACAGGCACAGCAGAAAAAAACAGCCGATCCATTATGAATATTCCGTTCCGTTTGCCTTCTGAGGAATTAGAAAAGCAATTTCTTGAAGAATCTATTAAAAGAGATATAAGTGGCATTAAGGGACATAGATCTGTTGGTGGAATACGCGCTTCCATTTATAATGCTGTTCCAATGGCGTCTGTTCAGGCACTTATTGGTTTTATGGATGATTTTAAACAAAAGAATGGTTGATGCGGGTATTCTATAGACGATAAAGAATCGTGAAATGGATTTTCTGTTGAATTTAAGTCTTCCTTTCAGGATTCCTGTCTTTTCTTAAGAAGTTTATACTGTGCCAGTTGAACTCTTGGGCCACGCATTTTTCCGCTTGATCGATATGGATTGTTCTGTGTTTGATTCAGGATTCTGGCTTTCACGCTTTCATTAAATTGAACTTTTAAATAATCTTTTAATTCTTTTTGTATCTCTTTATCATAAACCGGTGTGGCAACTTCAATTCTGTTGTCTAAATTACGAACCATCCAATCAGCAGAGGAGAGAAAATATTTTTCCTCACCATTGTTTCCAAAAACAATAATACGAGAATGTTCCAGAAAACGGTCTATAATGCTGTAGCCTTCAATATTTTCACTAATTCCAGCCAATCCCGGAATGAGTGAACATATGCCACGGATAAGCATTCTTATTTTTACGCCGGCCTGTGATGCTTCATAAAGTTTGTCAATTAAATCCTGGTCGACCAGGTTATTGAGCTTTAAGTATATATGCGCTTTATTTCCTGATTGTGCTATTTTTATTTCATTATTAATAAGCTTAAATAACTTTTTTCGCATATAAAAAGGTGAAACCAGCAAGTGCTTATATTTATAGTTTTTGTAATTAAATTCAAGGAAATCAAAGACGTTTTTCACTTCTTTTGATATTTCCTTATGGGCGGTGAATAATCCATGATCCACGTAAAGTTTTGCGGTGGACTCGTTGAAGTTTCCGGTACTAATATAGGTATACAAAGCCTCCTCATTTTCCTCTTCACGTAATATTTGTAAAAGTTTAGCATGTACTTTAAATCCTGGTACACCATCTAAAATTCGTGCACCTTCTGCTGTGAGTTGTTCCGTCCATTTTATGTTGGCCGCTTCATCAAATCTGGCCTGCAACTCGATTACTACAGTGACCGATTTTCCGTTGCGCATGGCGTTAATCAAGGTATTGATTACATTTGAGTCTTCTGCCAACCTGTATAAAGTAATTTTTATTGATTTGACTTTGGGGTCAATAGCCGCTTCACGCAGCAGGTCAATCACATAGTGATAAGAATGATAAGGATAATGTAGCAGAACGTCTTTCTTTTTTATATCGTCCAATAAGCTTGTTTTAGGTTTAAAGTCCCTGTGCATTAAAGAAGGAAGCTGTTTATATACAAGATGTTTTAAACCCAAAGTAGGGAATCCAATAAAATCCCTCGCATTATGATAACGGCCTCCGGAAATTAAATCCGCCTTTTTTATTTTTGTTGAATGGATTATAAAATCTCGTAAATCTTCGGGCATATTTCTATCATAAACAAAACGGACAACCTGCCCCTTATGCCTATCCTTAATACTTTTTGAAATTTTTTCATAAAAACTTTTCGTAATATCATCACTAATCTCAAATTCAGCATCCCGGGTAAGTTTTACAGTAAAAGCACTGAATGTATCGAAATCCAAATTAAAGAAAATATCCGAAAGCCCGAATCGGATGACATCATCTAACATAATCAAAAATCTTTTTTTACCCTGTTGAGGTAATACAATAAAACGGGGCAGGCTCTCCGGTAATTCTATCAGAGCATAAGCAACCATCTCTCGATTTTTTGCGAGTGACAGATGAACAGCGAGGTAAATGACCTGGTTTTCGAGGTATGGAAATTTAGAATTCTCACTAATCATTACAGGTACAAGACGCGGACGAACTTCTTCTTCAAAGTAATTTTTTATAAATATTTTTTGTTGTTCATCAAGTTCTTTTTCATTTATCATGAAAATGTTTTCGGGTTCCAATTGATCTAATACGTTTGTAAATACTGTATCAAATTCATCGCGCAGTTTAATTACTTTTTCCTGTATTTGATTTAGTATTTTTTTTGATATTTCCTCTTGCCCTTTACCACTGGCGTTCATAATGCGCGTATGTGTCGCTACCCGAACACGGTAAAATTCATCAAGATTCGATGAGAATATCCCTAAAAACTTCAATCTCTCTAATAAAGGAACTGTTCTGTCTGAGGCTTCCTGCAAAACACGTTGATTAAAGGAGAGCCAGCTTAATTCGCGGTTTATATATTTTTCAGACGGCATGGCTTTTAATTATTTCAATACTTTTTCTAATAATTTTACCTAATTTTTTTGGTTTTACTTTTGTGATTGCTTCTTTTGCTTTAACCCATTTGCGTTGTCGAAATTCCATTTCATCCCATTTATCAAAAACCTTGGTAACATGCAGCGGAAATACTTTTACCCTGCATATTCCGCCCCACTTCTCATATGTATAAACACCAACAACTTCGCCACTAATATGGCCTGTTACTCCCGCTTCTTCTTCCGTCTCTTTAAGGGCGGTAAGTGCTGCTGAGTGTTTTTTTTCTATTATACCTTTTGGGATTATCCATTTTTTTTTGTTGCGTGAAGTCAATATTAAAATTTCGACCTTATCATTCCTGACTCTATATGGAATAGCTGCAGCCTGTTTAATTATTTTCATACTTCTATAATCGTAAAAGTGTCCACAAATTGATTTTGTTTTTTTGATAACAAAAATTTTAATTTACTAATCAAATAAAGTACAAAACAATTATTAAAATAATATTAAACAATTATTTACATATACTGAATGCTCAAGAGTTATGTACTATATCCGATTTTTAAAAATAAGAAATAAAGGACATAGTAAAACACAGACATAAGTATACTTTTTGCTCATTAATAATGGTTTATAATGAACATTTCAAAGATTTACAAATACTTGATTACCCGCTATTCTATTGGCGGTATTATAGCCGCCCTTCTCTTTACATTCATGTTTTTAATTTTTAACTATTTTGATAACTCTCTTCAAAAGAACAACTTAATACTAAAAAATATTTCTTCCGTTCAAGACTCTGTTTACCAAATCAAACAGCAGTTTCAATTTTATGTTAATGAAAAGAATATTCCTAAAAGAAATATTCTGAAGCGCAAGCTAGATAGGCAATTTGCTGATATTAGAAATAATACTATAGTAAGGGAGCTCACCTTAAACGAGAGTATTAATTCCATATTAAGCTTCAAGTCTCAGTTAAATAACCTTAAACGGGAGATTCAAAGTATTACGATTACCTACCGCAGATTAAGCGCTGAAGCGGAAATGAAGTTGCAGAGGCAATATTTCGGCTTAATTAATGAACATATTATGAACATACATTATGCGCTAAACCAATTGAGTTTATTACTCACAACAGATATTCAAAGATTGGTTAGCGATTTTAGTAAATACAATCTTTTAGTCTGGATAGCAGCAATGTTGTCTTTACATTTTATTATTATTCTGGTATTTAAACCAACAGCATCAAAAATAATTTCAGTAATTGAAGATTTGAATAAAGAAAAAGACGAGGCTCATACAATAGCTCGAGCAAAATCTGATTATTTAGCGACATTAAGCTATCAAATAAGGACACCACTAAACGGTGTTCTTGGATTATCAGGGCTATTGCTAGAAACAAATGTGGATAAGGAACAGCGTGAATACCTGGAATTGGTAAAAGATAGCGGAGAAAATTTACTGCAAGTTATTAATGATATTTTTGACTTTTCAAAAATAGAAACGGGTAATTTTGAACTGGAAGAGAACTATTTTTCACTTAATCAATGTGTTGAAGAAATTGTAAAAACCTATTTACCACGCTGCCAGGAAAAAAAACTGGAATTGGTTCATATAATTGAACATGATGTTCCGGAATATATTTTTGGTGATTCTCAGAGACTAAAGCAATGCCTTTCAAATTTAATAAGCAACGCTGTGAAATTTACTCGTAAAGGCGAAATTTTTATTCGTGTTAATTTATTAAATAGTTTTGATAATAAGCATGAGATTCAATTTGCTGTAAGTGATACCGGAATGGGAATACCAGAAGCAAATTTAAATAATCTTTTTAATCCAGCGCCACAAGCAAAATCTCCTGTAGGCCGCAAGTTTCAAAGTACTGGCTTAGGGTTGGCTATTGTCTCGCGGATTGTGCAGCTTATGAACGGAAGAATATGGGTAGAAAGTGAAATGAACACAGGAACTTCCTTCTATATTGCCATAAATTTTCTTGGTCAGGAAGCTGGCGTTGATATAAAAAATGAAAAAGACATAAAAATTCTAAATCAGAAACATGTTGTCATATTAAACAATAACGATGACAGCAGAAAAAGTTTAAGTATCCAATGTCATAATTGGGGAATGCAGCCTAAAAGCTTCAATGATATCGATGATTTTAATGTTTTTATTAAAAATCAGCAGCATGCGGATTATTTTATTCTTGATTATAAGTTTATAAGCAATAATCCTGAAATGCTTAATAAAATTAAAGAAGCGAAAGTATATCACTCCACTGCCATTATTTACACCCATTCAATTAAAATTGAAGTCCCGGAAATGGAGAATTTGATTTTTCTGGCAGAACCCATAGACAAAGCCGGCTTTTTGAATATCTTTCTCAGGCATGCTGCTATTCACGATAAAAAATCTATAAATACATTTGATACTCCAGTCAAAAAGACTAAACTAAATCTTCTTTTGGCTGAGGATAACGCGATAAATCAAAAACTAATGCAGCGCATGGTTGAACAATTAGAACATAATCTTGATTTGGCTCATAATGGCAAGCAAGCTGTTAAGTTGGCATCCCAAAATAATTATGATATTATTTTTATGGATTTGCAGATGCCCCAAATAGATGGGTTGGAAGCTACAAAAAAAATTTTACAAAACTCTGAGGAACCAAAACCAAAAATTGTTGCAATATCTGCAAATGCCCATCAAAAGGATAAAGAGCTTTGTTTTGAGGCAGGAATGATTGATTACCTGGTAAAACCAATCGGCTTTGATGACATTAAAAGTATATTAAATTACTGGGCTAATAAAACAAGCAGAACAGATATAAAAAAGCCCGCAAATCATGCGGGCTAATATTATACTATTTCAATAACACAGCTCTAATTGTCTTTATTTTTCTACCTGCCACTAACCTGATGAAATACACTCCTGAGCTTTGATTTAGTGCATTCCAGACTACATTGTAACTACCCGCTTCAAAAACTCCATTTTCAAGCAAAGCGACCTGCTGGCCTGAAACATTATAAACAGCGAGTTTTACTTTTTCTGTTTTTCCCAAACTAAATGTGATTTGAGTTTCAGGATTAAAGGGGTTTGGAAAATTATTATGTAAGGAAAATTTTTGTGGAATTATTTGGTCTGCATTTTCCAACCCGGCAATAAATTCTATTGTACCAATAATGAGCTGAAAAGATTTTACAGTGCTGCCTTTTGCAACAAAGTCTATTGTTGATCTTTGACGAAGATTAAAAGATGTATTGCTAGATTTGTCAATCAGGTATATCTCCTTATCAGCAGCTATACTTGTGACATCAGAGAAAGAAAGAGTAAGTTTATTACCGGAAGGCGACGTGTAACTGTTAAAATTCCAAATATGGCCCCTGCTCATTACTGTGGCGAATATCCGTAACCTGCCTGGAATTTTCTGAAAAGCTTATTGATACTCTGTTAGCAATAGCCGGCGGGGAGACCAGATCAAATCTGTCCAAACCATCTGATGCGTTATTAAGCTGACCGATATAGTTAAAAGTGCTCTTTAAACCGCCGTTGATGGCTTCAATTTGTATCATCCATTCCTGATCGCTGTTATTCGAAGTACTGAATGAACTTTTTCCCATACCTGCTGCTACAGGAGGTATAAAGAAGCTTTGATTGTTATCATTTGAATATTGAAACAGGGCATACCCTTTCCAGGGCTCTAAATTTCCTGAATCGACCAAACGCCAGCCTGATACACCATTGTACTCCCATAAATCAAAAGCCACCTCCTGGTTTGAAATATTTGACCAGGCGTAAACACTATCAAAGGCCACGGGAAAATTAAAAGGATGACCAATAAGGTTCCAGCCGGGCTGCAGACCAACAATCTCAAACTCCCCTGAGGCATCTACCGTAGTTCCCGCGCCGGAGCTTAAATCGATATTATCATCTATGATAATAAAAAAGGCTCGACCAGGAAGTAAATCTGGAAATCCCGCGCTGCCATCATATTCAATAAAACCGTCAACAGAGCCATTCTGGTAGGCATACAATCGATACCATTCACCATCGGGTTCGCGGTCTAAATTTATATCCAGAAAATTTTCTACTGTCGGGTCATCCAGTATTAAAGGAATGGAAAATAAAGAATAATCTTCCAGGTTAGAGCCTGAACTGGTGCTGGGATTTTCTATATAAGGCGTAATTACTCTAATTGAGAAGAGATCACTTGTTCCCAGATTGCCATGGACATCTTCTGCTGTAGCATATAATTGGATGCCTTTTTCATTTTGTGAATCAATAGGAATGAGTGCTGTATATTCATCAATACCATCAAATGTCATTATAATTGATATATAGTTTGCTGCGCCGGCTTCCTTATAAAAAAGCACAACCTGGGCAATTGCACTTTCATCCTCAACTTTTACGCTAACTGTATCAGAAAGCGTTTCCCCTTGTACTATTGTTTCAGGATCCACATCAAAACTAATAAAAGCGGGTGGGGTTTCATCCGGCACAATGGGCTGATTAATTGTAAAAAAGGCATCACTTGTATCTTTGGTGACCTGGTTGTTTAGATCAAAAATTCGGACCCAGCACTGATTAGATGGTTCATTGGGAATGATCCATGCTTCTGTAGAATTGCCAGAGGTTTGCGGTACATCCACAATTTGGTTCCAGATGCTGCCTGCATCGGTTGTATATTCTATTCGGAAATCGGAGGTGTAAGGCACCGTCCAACTGATAAAAGTAGTATCTCCCACGATGAAAGTTTCGCCGCCGTTGGGTTCAAATATGGTAATTGCCGGTGGAAAGGTGTTGAATGTCTGCTCCTCAGCAAAGAGCGAACCTTTAAAGGTTGCATCTATGGCCTGAACAGACCAATAATATTCTGTATCTGGCGCAAGACCAACAAGTTTGAAAATTCTGGCGGATTCTGCATTTCCTTTAAAAGGTTTTAATAACGTACCATCTGTCATAGTGTGCGCAGCAACGATATCCTGATCGCCAGGGCCTGTTCCAACACGAACATTGTAAGTTAATCCGTCGGCTGGAGTAGAATCATCGAGTCCGGCCTCCCAGGATAAAATTAGCGTATCAGCCTCGAAAAAGTGACTTAAAGTACCGGGTGCCGAAGGTGCTAAATCCTCCCTGAGTTGGAACAGTTGGTTTTGGTACAAACGAAGGGCATAATTTAAACCATCGAAATAACCAAATTGTGCAAAATCCAAATCACCATCATTATCATAATCACCAACCGCGATAGCACTTTGACCCACTCCCCGCATCGGGAATGGTGTCTGTTGAAAAATATCACTACCATTATTCATGTATAAATTCGTCGTGCCATCACTCCAGCTATCCTGACTTCCTGATACTAAAAAATCCCTTTGACCATCATTATCATAATCCGCCCAGTTGATAGCCCCACCCCACACACCTTCATACATCCTGCTGGGCCAAAAACGCGTTTCTTCCGTTTGCTCAAATAGCCAAAGTCCCTCATTATTAAGGTCCGGGCCATTATTTTTATACATAATAGTAACGCGTCCCGTTGTCCCAGCATCTTCTTCACGGGCTTCGCCGCATATTAAAAGATCAAGATCTCCATCATTATCATAATCAGCCCAATCTATATCTGCAAAGCGGAAGCCATTATTGGGGTAACCAAAACTCTGGCCATAAGCGGTTGCGTCAAAATCGAATTGCCAATCTACAAAGGTACCATTATCATTACGGTAGAGATAAGAATCAAAAGATCCGCCACCCCCGATGACTATCAGGTCTTTATCACCATCGTTATCATAATCTCCCCATGAAGCATTATCTCCATCCTCAATAGTTAAAGACAAATCCGCGTCATAAATAAATACATCAGCGAGACCATTGATATTTTCATAAAAACCGCCCCTAGAATTTTGATCATAGCTGCGATGTATATCCAAGTCACCATCATTATCATAATCAATAAAATAGACCTCAGCATCAGTCTGTGCGAAGCCGCCTGCCTCCTGGAAAAGATTATCATTATTTTGATAAAGTATTCCTGAAGATAGAAGATCTAAATCGCCGTCATTATCAAAGTCACCCCAATCAACATTGGAGTTTGAAGCGTTGCTGCTAATTAAAAGGGGTGTGAAAGTACTGTCGCCCATATTTATAAAAACCATCGTCTGATATTGTGCCTCCATTTCATTATTACCTACAATGGCCAGATCCAAATCGCCATCGCTATTAAAATCGCCCCAGGCCATATCGCCATCACTGAAATCAGGTAAATTGCTGACAGAATTGCCAATTTCAGCAAAAACAGGGTCCCTGGCGAACAGAACAAAATCTGTAATATAATCCAGGCCCAGTAAGTCAGTCGAAATATCCCCGCGGTGTGCAGGAGTAGCCGTGGCATCCAAAATCCGTATTTCACCGACATTTGCCAATATATTATTAACCGTATTCGTCCCTAAAGCCGTTAAGGAACCAGGCATCGATAGCAATTTCAATTTCCACCCAGCCCGCAAAGTGGCCTAAATGAACAGGAGTCGTAGTTGCTGCCCAGGAGTTGACATCATTTGTGGCACCGCCACTTATTTTTAAAGCAATACGTAAATCAATACTATCTGATGCATTGAAATTATTTGCATAAAAACGTATGGTATTAATTCCAAGATGCTGTATAGTTACCAGTCCATGTTGTATTTAAAACAACAAGCTTACCCTGTTGACTGCTGCCATCCGGGGCGAGCTGCATATAATTATCATCTGCTCCCAGGGGACCACCGCTGGAGATATTAGTAGCTCCTGCTGATCCACCCATCTGCCAGCCTTGCAAGGTGCCATCTTCAAAGTCATTTAAAAAAGTAGGTGTAACTTGAGCTAGTAGTGAATTAAACATCCATAAGAAGGATAACCCGATCACTATATTTCTAAAATATATTTGTTTTGTATTTTTCACGCATTCATCCTTTAAAAAATTAATACTCTTATTCATTTTTTCATCAGGCACAATGATATTTTTGGACCTAGTAAGCTCTTACTTTATCAGCACCCCTCGAATGGTTCTTATTTTACTGCCAGCAATAAGGCGTATAAAATATATACCTGAACTTTGATTAACTGCATTCCAGATCACATTATAACTGCCGGCTTCAAAAACTCCCTCTTGCAAAACAGCAACCTGCTGGCCTAAGACATCATAGATAACGAGCTTTATATTTTCTTTGCTGTTAAGAGAAAAGGTTATCTGCGTTTGTGGATTAAAAGGATTTGGAAAGTTATTATGCAGAATAAATTCCTGGGGAATAATCTGATGCGCATTTTCAAGGCCTGCAATAAATTCCTGTGTACCGGCAATAACCTGGAACGATTTGGTGGTCGCACCCTTCGCTATAAAATCAAGTGAATTTTTTTGGCGCAGATTGTAAAATTTCTGACCGGATTTATCAAACAGGTAGATTTCCAGCGATTCGTTCAGGCTGCTGATATCCGAGAATGAGAGTGTCAATGTTTTGCCTGTCGCGGTTGTGAGACAATTAAAATCCCACACATGACCTTCGTTATTACTTTTGCGAATGTCTGTCACCTGTCGGACATTTTCTGCAAAGCTTACAGAAACAGTTTGCCCCGGAGTCGGCGGCGAAACAAGATCAAACTTGTCTTCTCCATCAGCAGCATTATTGAGCTGGCCTATATAATTAAAAGAACTTTTTGACCTTCCGTTAGAGGCAGTAATCTGAATCATCCATTCCTGCTCATTGTTATTTAACGTTGAAAAAGCACTTTTACTACTTACTGCCGCGGAATAGGGCGGAATATAAAAACTTAAATTATTTTGTGTGGAATTCAAGGACAGAGCATAACCTTTCCACGGTACTAAATTACCCTGATCAACATAGCGCCATTGACCAAATACATTGTCATATTCCCACAGATCAAAATCAATGTCCTGGTTCAGAACATTTGAATAAGCATAAACACTGTCAAAAGGTACTGGGAAATTAAAAGGGCTGCCTATCAGGTTCCAGCCCGGCTGCAGGCCGCCAATTTCATATTCATCCGAAGCATCGATTGTTGTCCCTACACCGGACCTCATGGTTAGGTCTTCACTTGTAATTATAAAAAAACCTCTGCCCGGAATGAAATCCGGGAATCCGCTTCCATCATATTCAATAAAGACGTCTTCAGATCCATTTTGATAAGCATAAAGCCTGTAGAGCTCCCCATCAGGATTCCTGTTTAAACCGACATTATCTAAAAAAGCGCCAACCGATTTATCGTTTAAATCCAGCGGAATTGAGAATAGACTATAATCCTGTACATCAAAACCAGCCCTGGGTGGAGAAGGATTAGTAATTCCTGTTGTAGGGAATTCTACACTGATTGATTTGATAGCACTTGTTCCCAGGTTGCCATACTCATCTTCTGCTGTTGCATATAACTGGATACCTTTTTCATTTTGCGAATCAATAGGAATAAGAGCTGTATACTCTTCAACACCATCTAAAGTCATTATAAGGGATATATAATTCGCTGCTCCCGCTTCTTTATAAAAAAGCGTAACCTGTTCAATAGCACTTTCATCTTGGACTTTTACACTTACTGTATCGGTTAGAGTGGTCCCCTGAACAATTTTTTCGGGATCCACATCAAAATCTATGAAAACAGGCGGGGTTATATCAATAACCTGATCAATTGTGAAAAAAGCATCACTCACATCACTTACACCAGCATTATTATCATCGCTCACTCGAATCAAGCACTGGATTGAGGGAAGATCCGGAACAACCCATTGTTCCGATGAGCTGCCAATCGTTTGTTCAACAGTCGTTATAAAATTCCATGTTGCCCCGGCATCAACACTAAATTGAACTGTAAAATTTGATTCATAGAGATTTTCCCAGCTAATCCACGCAGTATCTCCGACATTCAAAGTCTCGCCACCATTAGGTTCAATAACAACAACATATCTGGCAACAATTGCAAAAATATCACTTATTACATTTACACCCGGATCCCCGTTATCTGATAAGCGAAGTACCACCTCATTTTCAACGATTTCCGGTACAGTCCATTCAAAAAGGCCACTGTCGGCAACCGATGATAAGTCTGTGGCAACCGGACTCCATGTTGTGCCTCCATCAATGGTATAATCAATATTAATCATGGCGATATTATTTGAATACCATGTTATGTTATAAGGTTCACCACCTACTAGTACATCTCCTCCATCAGGCGTATTAACAGTAATAAACGGTTCGTTAACAGCGCTGACTATAGGTCCGTCGGACGAGCTGACAGGATCGCCCACTGCAGCTGTTCCCGGAATATCCTGGCTTTCAAAAGAGTAGGTATAATCATTTCCTTCGGCAAGGCTGGTAACATCAACAGAATAAATACGTCCAAGGGTTTCAAAGGGATCACTATTCGCTGCAGTCATTACAAATGGACTTCCAGCAACAGGTGAACCACTTTTAAATACATTTAAACGAGGATATCCGGCTGCCGGTGCACCACCGTCAGCATCCGCGTGCCTTACCCGGAAAATATATCTGCTGGCTGTCGTTCCCTGGTCGGGACTCACACCGTCATTAGTATAACCCGATTCAGAAGTCCAGAGTAAAACAGGTATACTATTAGAACCCTCAACCACAGGTCCGCTTTGTGTAGTTGTCGGAAGGCCTGTTGCTGCCGCCCCGTTTACATCCTGGGCTTCAAAATTGTAGGTATAATCATTTCCGGTCGTAAGAGTGCCGTTTAAAACAGCAGTGTAGTCTATTCCAGTTTCAAAACTAACTCCACCTATCAGAGTCATTACAAAAGGACTCCCGGCGATTGGTGTGCCGGACTTTAAAATATTTACACGGGGATAACCTGAAGCTGGTGCATCGCCATCAGCATCACTGTAACGCACTCTAAAGGCAAAAATATCCGCTGATGATGCAGTATCCGGTGTTACCCCATCATTTTCCAATCCCGCTTCACCTGTCCAGCTTAACAGAGGTGTATTGTTGGCAGTTGTTACTACAGGTCCATTTTCCTGAAATGTGGGATCTCCTATTGCCGCTGTACCCGGAATATCCTGGCTTTCGAAAGAGTATGCATAATCATTCCCTTCAACGAGACTGCTGACATCAACTCTGTAAATGCGGCCTGTTTCAAAGGGATCGCTATTTACTTCGGTCATCACAAAAGGACTTCCGGCTATAGCAGTGCTACCTTTTAGCAAATTTAAACGCGGGTAACCGGCTGCCGGAGCTCCGCCATCGGCATCAGTATGTTTAATACGGAAAGTGAATAAAGTCGTAGTGATGCCTTGATCGGGATCAACACCATCATTTGTATAACCAGCTTCGCCTGTCCAGCTTAATGAAGGTGTGCTGTTAGCAGCCAGCACAACGGGCCCATTGGAAGAACTGCTGGGATCTCCTGTTGCTGCAGCGCCATTTACATCTTCTGCTTCAAAGTAGTAAGTGTAATCAGTGCCCTCAGCCAAACCACTTGTCAGATCTACAGTATAAATAATTCCTGTTTGAAATGTACCGCCGGCTACTTGATTTAAAGTAAATGGGCTGCCGGCTACCGGCGTTCCACTTTTTAATAGATTTAGACGCGGATAACCCGCTGCCGGCGCATCGCCATCGGCGTCGCTGTATGTTGCCCTAAAAGTAAAAGTATCTGAAGTAGAAGCCTGATCCGGATCAACCCCATCAGCAGTAAATCCCGCTTCTCCTGTCCAGTTTAACATAGGAGCAGTATTAGGCGGACCAAGGTTACCATCAGTAATATTATCCAATCCCAAAAGATCGGTGCTGGGATCACCGCGGTGTGCCGGTAATGATGAAGCATCTAAAATACGGACTTGTCCTACGTCGGCGAGTATATCTGCAACCGTAAATGTTGCATCTCCCAAATCTGTCAAACTGCCGGCATCAATATCAATTGAAACTATTACCCAGCCCGCAGATGGAGCCAGATGAACTGAATTAGTTGTGGCACACCAGGAGTGAACATCATTAGTAGTCTCTCCATTTTTCTTTAATGCTATTCTAAGATCTATGTTGCTTGAGCTACTCAAATTATTAGCATAGAAACTAATTGTTGCGATACCCAAAGAATTAAAATTTCCCCGCCACTGAGTTTGATTTAAAACAATGAGTTTTCCCATATCTCCAGATCCGTCAGGAGCTAATTGCATATAATTATCATCTGTTCCATCAGGACCCCCTGTGGAAATATTTGATGCGCCTGGCGAAGGACCCATTTGCCAACCATTTGTGGTTCCATCTTCAAAGGTATCAAGAAAATTTTGAGCAAACAGAGGAGAGTAAAAAATGAATGCTGATATTAATATTCTGAATTTGGTTTTGAAATTTATTTTGTTTTTCAAGCTATTTCATCCTTGTTGGTAAAATTTTTGGTTAGCTGATTCAAGTAATAGCCATTTACTGTGGTGGCCAGAGTCCGTCAACAGCCGGAAGATCACTGCTGCTGCCACTGCCGCTCGGACTTCCACCCGCTAACAATGCAACTACACCTGCAGCTACTAGCCCGGCTCCTGCCCAATAATACCAGCTTATTCCATCAGAGCTGGATTTTACTTGCTGATCCCCGGCAATTACATGGGCCGCGTTTTCTAAAACGCCAAGCAGACCATCAGCATCCCCGCGGTAATCATCACTAACTGTTTTAATAATTCGCCCTGTTGTTACATCTATTATTCTAAGATCCAGTGTATACGTTTCACCAATTTTGCCAATGGTACCGCCAACCATTTCCTGCACCCCTATAAGCTGGCCTATTTCAACCAGACATTCGTCCGAAACACACCCGCTTTGCTGAAATCCTTGTTCTGATAAAACCTGATCCATCTGCTCACGCTCTAAAACATGGAAAGCATTTGTGTTTACCAATTTAGATCTCAGGCGCCCGGTAAGGGTATTAGCCTCTATTGCAGTAATTCCTTGTCCTTGCAAATCTAGAACAGCAATACGCTTTTTGCCTTGCTGTGATAACAGTGGAGTTAAAGGCGTTAATAGAACATATATTAGAAAGATAAAAAGGGTAACTGCTTTATTAAAATGTTTCAAGTTGCCTCCTGTGTTTTAAAGGAATTCAAAAGATCAAAAAAAATAGAACATAAAATCATTATCGATTATATTTGGTGATAATAAACATAAAAACGCTAAATCTCCAAATAAAAGAAGAGGTTTTTTTTAAATGAAGATTCCGATTTACCAGGTTGATGCTTTTACGGATAAACTGTTTGAAGGAAATCCAGCTGCTGTATGTCCGCTAGAAAAATGGTTAGAGAGGAATTTAATGCAGAAAATAGCCGCCGAAAACAACCTTTCTGAGACTGCCTTTTTTGTTGAAGCGGATGAGGGTTATGAATTGAGATGGTTTACCCCGACCATTGAAGTTGAACTATGCGGACATGCCACTTTAGCCAGCGCTCACGTTCTTTTTAACCATTTGGGTTTCAACGATGAGTACATTCGTTTCTTCACAAAAAGTGGTCAGGATCTCTGTAAAAAAACAGGATGAAATGATTGTGATGAATTTTCCGGCCTGGACTGCTGAGCCGGTTGAGGCTCCCGAAGATTTATTGGCAGGGCTGGGCCTTGAAAACCCGCCCCTTAAAATTTTAAAAGACAAAAACTATCTTGTTGTATTTGAAACACCAGAAGAAGTAAAAGCACTAAGACCAAATTTTAAAATCCTATCACGTATTAATTATGCCGGGATCATTTGCACCGCTCACGGAAATAACCATGATTTTATATCACGCTTTTTCGCTCCTTATGCCGGAATTAATGAAGATCCGGTAACAGGCTCCGCACATACCAGTTTAACAACCTACTGGGCAAAAGAGCTGGGAAAAAAAGAACTCATTGCCAGACAGGTGTCGCGAAGGGGAGGAACTCTGTTCTGCACTCATCTTGGTGATAGAGTGGATATTGGCGGTAAAGCAAAAACCTACCTGATCGGAGAAATTGATGTGTGATTTACCTGCAGCGGATTTTTAAAATATGCGTTTCGCCTATCTTATTTTTTCATATTCCGCGCTGTTGTTAATATTTGGAATTGGATCACATATTTTGTTTGGAAGTGAAGAAGTTAATACATTTACTCCAATCACATTTGGCGGTATCATTTTATTAATGGGAATAATGTCTCTAAACAAAGACTTTGTTTTATTTGGACAACATGGAGCCACGGCTTTGAGTTTAGCAGCTTTTATTTCCTCTTTATCAGGTTTTTTAAAAATATTTGATGATGATCCACGCAATTCCTATTCAGACCTTTCCGATGTTTATTTAGCAACAATATCTCTGATCTTTTTACTCTTTGCTGTACGTCAGTTTTCTATAGATCGACGGATGAAGCCTTAAAACTATACTAAAAAGGGAGAACAAAGTGCTTTCCAGATTAAAAAAAATTGAAATGCCTCATGTATTTACATTGCTCACCTTTGTAGTATTTTTTTGCAGCCTGCTAACATATGTAATTCCCTCCGGAAGCTACCAACGAGAAACAAAAGAAATCAATGGCAGAACAAAAACCATGGTGGTACCCGGCACATATTCACAAGTGGAAAAACATTTCAGTTTAAAGGGAATGACTTTAGGAGAAGATATAGAAAACAAATCAACCCCGGTCAGTTTAACCCAATTAATAACAGCCATTCCAAGAGGACTTGAAAAAACAGCAGAAATCATATTTCTAATTTTTATTATTGGAGGTTCTCTTGGAATATTGCAACGCACAGGAACAATAATAGTCATTTTGAATGCGCTAACTAATCTCTTTAAACATAATTCTACCCTGTTAACTGCTATCATTATGATGCTTGTTGCTATAGGCGGCTCAACTGCCGGAATGGGTGAAGAATTTATTCCACTTGTTCCTTTATTCATTTTAATTTCCAGTCGTATGGGCTACGACAGGGTTTATGGTTTATGTATGATTTTACTGGCCTCAGAAGTTGGATTTGCCGCGGCAACTTTTAATCCTTTTACAGTTGGCATTGCGGCAGGGATTGCCCAAATTCCAATGGGTGGAGATATTGTTTTCAGAATAATTTTCGCCATATGCTGTTTTAGCGTTGCCCTGGTTTATGTGCTGCGTTATGGAGCACGAGTGAAAAAAGATCCATCAAAATCCATTGTTGTAGATATCCCTTATGATGAACCAGCGGCTCCTAAAAAAATAGAAAGTTTTAATTCAAGACATCTGTTTATAACAATTTTTGGTGTAGCAATCTTTGCTTTTATTATGTATGCCATCGTATCTGAATGGTGGTGGTTAAACGAAATGTCCGGGGGATTTTTCCTGATTGGCATTGTGGCCATTATAATTTCCAAATTACCTTTAAAAGATGCTGCCAATGCCTTTGTAAAAGGAATGGAAGATATGGTTGTCGCTGCTCTGGTTGTCGGCTTTGCGCGGGCAATCGAAGTTGTACTTTCTGACGGATTGATTCTTGATACTATAGTATTTTCCGCAGCTTCGATTCTAGAAAACTTTCATAATGTTGTGGCAGCAGAAGGAATGCTCGTATTTCAGAGTGTATTAAACTTTTTTATACCATCAGGGTCCGGCCAGGCCGCTGTAACAATGCCGATTATGGTGCCATTGGCCGATGCTTTGGGATTAAGCAGAACTACTGCAGTCTTTGCCTTTACGTGCGGTGACGGGTTTTCAAACTCTATTATTCCAACATCCGGGGTTTTGATGGCTATGTTAAGCCTGGCGCATATACCATTTCAAAAGTGGATTAAATTTATGTTTCCGCTATTTCTTATGTTGATGACTGTTTCAGCAATATTTCTGATGATATCAGTTAATATTCATTTCTAATTTAATTTGGGTTCTTTGTAATTTCTTTTATTTTTGCTTTTCTAAATTTTACAGCCTGCTCAAAAGCCTGATCTAGGGTTCTGAATTTTCTCTCATAAAAGGCTTTGGATTTATTTTTACCATCTTCTACCCAGGTTGCCACCCAGGTAGGTATTCTTTTACCTCTTTCCAGTTTGTTTGTAAAATGAACCCCAACAATACCACTTTTATTGTCTGCAGGCGGCGTTTCCCTGTATTTTAAGCGGGTTCTTTGCGGAGGATACTTAACGGAGGCGACCATCTGGTTATGATCTCTAAATTTAATGGCGTTTTCCAGCGCTTTACCTTTACCGCCATAAAGCCTGTCGCTAAAAAGCTTCGATGTAAAAACTGTCCTATTAGCATAAACCCTCACATACCATCCATGGGTGTGGCCGGAATCTATCCTGCTTATTCCTTTATATTTTTTCATATGCCCCCTTTATAATGTTGCTAACGGTCTATATTTAATGTAAACAGATTGTACACTTGATTTAATCCCGAAAAAATAACCTGATTTAAACAAAAGAGTCACTTTGTTTTCTTATAAGGCGAAACTTTAAAAGAATTTAAATATTTCAGTTATATGCAGCTCTAAGATGCGAGTTCTAATGTCGGAGAAAAATAGTAAAATGGGGGATGTGTCATCCCCCAATGTTCTTAAATCAATAATTACTTAATGAGCATCATTTTTTTTGTCGCTTCAAAATTCCCGGCTTCAATTTTATATATATATAATCCGCTTGCTAAATCAGAGCCATCAAATACCGCAAAATGAACACCCTGTTCTTTATTGCCTTTTACCAGGGTTGATACTTCACGTCCTGCGATATCAAAAATCTTTAATGTTACATAGTCATTTGATGACAGAGAATACTTTATAATGGTTTTAGGATTAAACGGGTTGGGGTAATTCTGAGCGAGTGTAAAACTCTTGTTTATGCTAGGACTTTCATTCAAACCCGTTACTGGATTATCCAATATCCGGGCCCGGATATTGAAATCCCCACTATTCTGGATAGTCGCAGAATAACTGGTTCCATTACCCGAAAAATAGGACCTTTGATCAATTGGTCCAGATGGATCAAAAGGTATGGCGTATGTCTGGCCTGTAATCTTCAGACTGACAAAAAAAGATTGTTCAGTACTTATATTAACATCTTCGTCGAAGTTAATAGTATGCCAGCCAATATTACTGGCGGTGCCTGTTTTGACTGTCAATAAAGGCCCCGGTTGCAACGTTTGGGTTGAAAATGAGGAATAAACACTTATTTCATAATTTGTACCGGCTGTTTTTATACCAATATCAACGCCTGTTAGCACACCCGCATTGTCGCTATCAAAAAGAACTCCTCCCCACGAATCAGCAGCTTCCGCATATCCCCAGCCCCAGCCTGCCAATCCTCCTTCATCATAAAGGATTGAGTATCCGGTTAATTCCCTGGGAGTTACATCGGCAGTCATAATGCTGCCCGACGCACTAATGTTTGTAATGGCAATACCCGTTGGTTGGTTGTCATAATCGCGTGCTGAAGGGGAGGTTTCATCCGTAAAAGATAGATTATTTGATGTCCCCGGATAGGTATCACCTGCATCTCCTCTACCCTGACTGTTATCCATGTTTGCAAGACCATCGGCTTCTTCCAGGTCTACCAGTTTATGGGTTTCATCATCGTTCTGAAATCCCGTCCATGAAACATCCTTATGCTCATCAATATGAAAAATAAGCAGTCCATCACCGTTCAGGTACTGGTCAAAGCCCACTTTTTGACGGTTTTCAATTAAGAAATAACTGTTTAAAGCATACGGGTCTTCCCAAATCAAATAGAAGGCTTCAGGATCATTTTCAGCCTGGTTTATTGTAAGAGTAGCCTGATTTGTAACTACATTAGGTTCAATCCAGCCCAATTTATATTTACACCAGGCAGACATATGAGCAGGCGTGGCATCGTGTGCACCATCACCACCCCAACTTCCGGAAGCCATTAAGCACCATTCGCCAATGCCTTCAGAGTCCTCAAAATCAGGACCCTCATCTGAATCCGTACGGTCATACAAATCCGGCAGGCCTAAAATATGGCCGAACTCATGCGCAAAAACGCCGATTTGTCTTATGGTACCATTTCCCGATCCACCACCGGCTTCTTCGGGACAAACGAAATAGGTATCAACAATTATGTTTCCACCGCTGGCAGAGGCATCATTTGTGGTAAATGCATTGGAACCTAACCCTGAGGCATGCGGCCAAAAACTGTCATTCCCGGGAAACCATTCCGCGCCCGCCCCGGCATAAACAATACACACAGCGTCGGCATAGCCATCATCATCCCCTGAGTTGGGCTCACCATCCGGCCCATCATTATCGTATTGGCCAAAATCCACTTCTGTATCCGCTTTACCAACTATATTAACCACAAAGCCCGCTACACTTGCCGGGTAAGCGCCATAACCGTTATTATCGCCGGTATAATGGGCAAATCCCTGATCGGCTGTGTACCAGCCATACACATCTCCATCCAAAGCAAATTGGTTATAAGAAATCTCGTTATAATAATCGATCATGGATCCGTTTAAATTTTCACCAAACAATAATTCAGCAAACGAATTTAATGGGATGATTCCGGTTGAATCGTTGAAACTGCCTAACAGAACTGGGAGATTGAATGAGGCTTGAATCGAAGTTTTAGCAAGTGATTTATTATTTTTGATATCATTCATTTTTTTTATCCAGCCAGCGTTACCATATTTTATATAGTCTGGGTTCTCTTTAAGAAATTTTATCATTTTTGCCGGGAACTTCCCCTTATTGGGCGGTGTTATACCCGAGCTTATTGAGAAAAAAATAAATAACGTTATTAAAAAATATTTCATCCTGTTCCTTTCAAAATTTATTTTTTTGACCAATCCATAATTAATCCATGCCGTTTTTTACCTGATCCTCTTAATTTTATAGTTGCATCTATCATGCTTCCCTGCTCTAAATCCTGAAGCTGTGCCATTTTTTTATTCGCAGCACTTTCCATATTTAGCGCAGAACCTTCCTGGCGAATAAAATTTGGGTATAAATATACCGTATCGCCAACAGCAAAAACTTTGACAGATGTCTCTTTTTCAATAATCGCTGCTACCCTGAACTTTTTGTCCATTTGTTCAAACTTTATTACTCGGGCTATAATTTCCAGTGAAATGTCATTCCCGCTAACAGCCGTATCCGTTTTCTTTAATAGCGGGGTTTGTTTTTCACAAAAACAGAGCAATAGAAACAGTATAAAAATAAATGATCGCATACTTATCCTTTTTTTGTGTAAGAGTCTAATTTCGTATTAAAAACGTACTTTGATTAAATATTAAACTGTTTTTTTATTTATTTTCTTTCTTTGGAGGCACCGGATCATAACCAAACGTTCCCCACTTATTGCATTTGATAACCCGTTTAAGCGATAACCACAAACCTTTAAACACGCCATGAATTGATATAGCTTCAATCGCATAATTTGAGCATGTAGGATAATGCCTGCAGCTTGGCCCAAAAGCAGGTGAGATAGCAATTTGATAAAATTTAATAGCCCCGATAAAAGGCAATTTTATTATGTGTTTTAAAAAATCCATGCCTGTGGAGAATACTTATTTATGCTTTATTGTGGCTCTAACTTACACTATAGAAATCAAGCTTTGCTAACTTTTTTCTTCAATTTATTGTATTTTTATTAAAATATCTAAATCCTTTCTTCCGTTTCTAAGAAAATGCTATATTAACAATTCAAGATGTATTTGTGCATTATTCAGAGGCAAGCGAATTAGTTCTTATTTCAAAGAAAATTTCACTAATTTCTGGTAATAAAAAGATTTTATTGCTTACTTCTATTAATAGTTTGTGGTTTTAAAAATATTGTTATCAAGTAACTTATCTTGCTATTGATCTTTTAGGATTAACTCTATATATTAGTAGCCTTTTTGAAAAATTAATAAAAACTAAATTTGAAGCAGGAGTTAAACAATGGCCAAACAGCAAACCTTTGGAGATAAGGTAAACAAAAGCCATGGTGAAACCACAAAAACAATAAAAGTGGTTTATACTTTTACATCGCCTAAAAATGGTCAAATGAAATTTGCTGAATCTCTTGTCAAAATTATGGCCGGAGACAATGAAGACCAGGTAGTTAACAATGAAATTACAAATGGTCGTAAAATGCTAGAAGCAAAAGCATAAGAGGAGTTAATTTTAATGGCACGAAAATGTTCAATATCCGGTAAAAAACCTCTTGTTGGAAATAATGTTTCACACGCTAATAATAAATCCAAGCGCAGACAATTGCCAAATTTGCAAACAAAAAGAATCTTTGTTACTGAACTGAATCGTTTTGTTCGTATAAAAATTTCAACCAGAGCTTTGAAGACTGTTAACCAGCAAGGTTTATTAACATACCTTGCAAAGAAAAATCTTAATTTAGCACAAATAGAATTATAAAAATAACTGGAAGTAATTATGGCAAAAAATAGCGCTCGTGAAACAATTAGATTAAAAAGTACAGCAAGTGCACATGTTTATTCGAAAAAAAAGAATAAACGAAACACAACTGAAAAGTTAGAAATTAAACGGTACGATCCTGTTGTGAGGAAGCACGTTTTATATAAAGAAATTAAATAAGTTTACTTCCGGTTATTTTTAATTAACCGGATTTTTTTTGTCCGTAACATTAAACCAATTGGACTTATAAAATGTCACGTATTGAATCAACCATGATTCCACTTGGTACAAAAGCCCCTGATTTTAAACTTCCAGATACAGTAACCCAAAACGAAATAGCTCTGTCGGATATCAAATCCGATATAGCCACAGTTGTAATGTTTATCTGTAATCATTGTCCTTATGTAATTCATATTCGCCAGGAATTAGTAAACTTAGCGAAAGACTATCTTTCAGCGAAGATTTGTTTTATTGCCATAAGCTCCAATGATATAGAAAAATACCCTGAAGACAGTCCTGAGAAAATGAGGGAATTGGCCGAAAGTCTTAACTATCCATTTCCTTATTTATATGATGAGTCACAAGAAGTAGCCAAAGCCTATGATGCACAATGCACACCCGATTTTTTTATTTTTGATAAAAATCTTCATTTAGTTTATCGTGGGCAGTTTGATGATTCCCGTCCGGGAAACGATATAAAAATTAGTGGTAAGGATATCAGAGACGCTTTGGATAGTATTTTAGAGGGAAAGGAAGTTTCCCCCATTCAAAAACCCAGCATTGGCTGCAATATTAAATGGAAATAAAACTAATCTAATTCTCTGAAACATCCCATGCGCATATTATACGTTCTTCCCCATCCAGATGATGAGAGCTTTGGACCAGCTGCCGTTATCCACAAATATATCACTGAAGGTCATGAAGTTCATTTACTTACCCTAACCAGGGGTGGCGCTACAAAAATGCGCTATAAATTGAATTACTCCGTTGCAGAAATGGGTGAGGTTCGCTTTAAAGAAATGCTCAATGTTGAAAAAACATTAAATCTCTCCAGTATGACGGTTTTAGATATGCCTGATAGCGGATTAAAGGATATCGATCCCAGAGAAATTGAAAAAGTCGTTTACGATTATACGGAAAGAATTAATCCGGATATTTTGTGCACGTATCCTGTGCATGGGATCAGTGGTTTTTATGATCACCTTGTTTGCCATGCAGCAGTGCTTAGAGTGTTTTTAGAATTAAAAGAGAAAGATAATAATCTAAAGCGCCTGGCACTTTTTGGAGTTACGGCAAAGGATGCCGAAAAAAACACCCGCTTCCCGCTAAAAAGTTTTAAGGATGAAGAGATAGATTGTGTTATAGGGCTTTCGGCCGAAAATGTTGCCATGGCACATAAAGCATTGGATTGTTATGTCACGTATAAGGAAGTAATCGATGAATCAAGGGTAAAAGAGACTTTTACAAAAGAAGCTCCCTTTGAATTTTTTGGAGAATCTTTTTCTCCTCCCGTAACAGATATTTTTGAGAAATTAATTAAAAAATAGACCTTGCTATTTATACTTTTTGGGGTATTCGTAGGCAATTTGTTTTCCCGTATTCACGGATACAGCTCTCCAGTCATCAACCTTTAATTCAATCACTGACATGGCACAGGTTGGCAAATTATATAAATTTTCGCCAGCCAGATTGTTTATTAGCTGCGTCAGACCAGGATTATGGCCAACAATCATTAGGCTGTCAATTTCATTTTTGGTTGAATTTGCTAACTTTATTATTTCAGCCGGATCTGCCAGATAGAGTTCTTTTATTTCAATTATTTTGGATTTATTAAATTCCATATGTTCTGCCAACAACCTCGCTGTTGAAATTGCCCGATTTGCTGAACTGCTCAATATCTGCTGCGGCACAAAACCAAGTTCTTTTAATTTTTTTCCCATCATGGGCGCGTCAGTTAAGCCTCTTTTATTTAAAGGTCGGTCAAAATCAGTAATTTGAAAGTCAGCCCAGCTCGATTTGGCATGCCGTACTATATACAATTTTTTCATATATTGAGCCCATTATTTTTTAACTAGGGGTTAATTTAGTGAAAATTGCCATTATCAGCAGTAGTTTAAACAAAAAAAGTAACAGTCTTACATTAGCAGAGTCTGCGGTATCTTATTTAAAAAGCAAAAACATTGATGTTAATTTTATCAATATGCAGGATTACCCGCTGCCACTTTGCTGCGCTGATGAAGTTTACAATCATCCAGATGTAAAATTGGTAAAAAAACTATTAAAAGATTGTGATTCACTAATTATCTCCACACCAATTTATAATAAAGATGTAAATGCTGTTTTAAAAAATGTAATGGATTTAGCGGGTGATGCATGGTCCGAAAAGCTGGTTGGATTAATGTGCTCCGCCGGGGGCCAATTCAGTTATATGGCCCTAATGCCCTTTGCCAATAGTTTAATGTTGAATTTTCGCTGTATAATTATTCCGAAGTTTGTATATGCCACAGGTAGTGACTTTGATGAGGAAAATAACGAGATTTTGAATCCAAAGGTAAAAAAGCGTATTGAGGAATTGTGTGAAACAATTGTAAGCTATACGTCTAAACTATTCTAAAATTATCTACCAATACACATCTGCGTAAACGCACAAATGTGCGGGCCGATGTAACCCCTTCCCCTGTTGGAGTGGTTATGGTCATCGAAGTCCAACCTTCTCCACCAAAACCAAGACCTGCATAGTTGGGACCATTTTTAACAAAAATACTGCAATTTATTTCATTGGCCATACGATCAAGGTTATCCAGGTTTTTAGAATACATAATAGCTGTGTGGCGATTTCCTTTTTCAAGTTCTACAGCAGTGTCAATACCCGTATCGGCATCAGGGACACGAATAAAGGATAAAACCGGCATCATAAGTTCTTTTTGGGCAAAGGGATGATCTTTGCTTGTTTCAGCGAAAAGAAGACGGACTGTTTTGGGAATATTTAAACCGGATTTTTTTGCTATCAAATACGCATCTTTACCAATCCAATCTCTGTTGACAGAGATTTTACCATTATCATGTTTTTTTAGAATAACTTCTTCCAGTTTCACCCGCTCATTTGCAGTAAGTTCATAAGCGTGGTTTTTCTTTAAGGCTTCTTTCAACCTGTCAGCAATTGCATCTACGGCAATTATCTCTTTTTCACAAGTGCACATGATATTGTTATCAAATGAAGCGCCGTCAACAATACCCTTGCCTGCTTTTTCTATATCTGCTGTTTCATCTACTAATACGGGTGGATTTCCCGGTCCGGCTGCCATAAGTCTTTTATCTGTTACCTCACGGGCAGCTTTTACAACAGCTCCACCTCCGGTGACCACCAGAAGATCTATCCCGGGATATGAGAACAGCGTTTGGGCAGTTTCAATCGTTGGTTCTATAACTGTTGTTATCAATGAATTTGGTCCTCCAACGGAAGAAACAGCTTCATTTAGAATGGTAATCGCTTTTTGAGATACTTTTTTAGCGCTTGGATGGACGGCGAATACAACGGCACTGCCAGCCGCAATCATACTTATTGAATTATTTATAACTGTAGCCGCGGGATTCGTAGAAGGTGTAACCGAAGCAATTACGCCCCAGGCAGCTTGTTCTATTAAGGTAAGACCATTATCACCGGTTAGGGCAATAGGCTGCAGGTCTTCAACACCGGGCGTCTTTTGGGCCTGTATAATATTTTTCTTAATCTTATCTTCAACACGACCCAATCCTGTTTCTTTTACCGCCAGCTCTGCAAGCTCTGTAGCATGTTTTATAGCGGCAGAGCGCATTGCGCTAATAGCATTTTTTCTCAAATCAAGATTTCTTAAGGCCACTTGTGCTGTTTTTGCAGCCTGAAACGCTTCATCCAGAGAAGAGTAAATTCCAGCTGGAAATTTTCTTGTTCCGGAAACACTTTTTGTTTGTTTAGTGGTTTCCAGTTGTTTTGCCACCTTATCAACAATTTCATTGATTTGGGCTGTAGATAAACTCATTTTTTAAACCAGAGTATCGACTATTTATTTCTTTGGTAAAGCTATTGGAAACACACTCTCCAGATCTGAATGAGGGCGAGGAATTACGTGAACAGCAACTAATTCACCAATTCTTTCAGCAGCAGCAGCACCTGCATCAGTCGCCGCTTTACAGGCAGCAACATCACCGCGAACAACTGCTGTTACATAACCAGCACCTATCTGGGTATATCCAACCAATGAAACCCGTGCTGCTTTAACCATGGCGTCTGCCGCCTCTATTAAACCGACAAGTCCTTTGGTTTCAATCAATCCTAATGCTTCCATTCTCTACTCCTCTTAATGAAATATATATTAAAATCTCAATTCTTAAGTTTACTAATTTTTAAATACGATGCCAATAGGACAGAATTAATAATTCCTGATATTGAATAACTTTTTGGCAAATGATGTATTTCATGATTTAAACCCTGAAACATGGGTCCTATTGAAAAATAACCGCCAATGTGCTCAGCTATTTTCTGCGCAATATTGCCAGAATTTAATGAAGGAAAAATAAACACATTAGCATTACCTTTCAAGCTGCTGGCTGGAGCTTTTTTTTCTGCTATTATTGAATTAACTGCCGCATCAAACTGAATTTCTCCGTCGCAAATTATATTTGAATCTCTTTTATGGAGTAATTCGAGCGCGGCATTAATTTTATTTATACTTTCGTGCTCTGCGCTTCCTCGCGTTGAAAAAGATAGCAAAGCCACGCGAGCTTCCATTCCTGTAATCATCCTGTAATTTTTTGCTGTCAGGATCGCTGTTTCTGCCATATCTCTTGCTGTAGGGGTTATGTTTACACTGCAATCTGCAAAAAAATAGGTGGTTTTTTGATCGGGGGAAACAAGCATATAAAAAGAAGAGGCTTTCATTATATTTTGATGCACGCCGGAAAATTGAATAGCGGCACGAGCTGTCTTGGCCATATTACTCTTGTTACCAGAAAAGGCAATATCTGCAAATCCAAATTTTACGCGTAAAACAGTTTGAACAACTGCATCTTTCACTAAACTTTCTAAACCATAGTCACGAGGTTTATTCTTTAACAGCTGTTCAACAAAAGGACTGAATTCTTTTGTATGTTCCGGGTTTACAATTTCCATGTTTTTAGTTGAAATGCCCAGCATGTCAGCCTTGTCGCGCAGTTCGTAAATACCGCCACACAAAATGGGTTGTGCCGCAGCCTCTTTTAATAAATAATCAGCAGCTTTAATAATTCTTTCGTCGTCTGCTTCCGCGAAAATGATTTTTTGGGGATTCTCTTTACAAACATTAAGAAATTTTTCAACTATCAACATGTTATTTACTGTTAAGAACCTCATCAATGGCGCGTTCAATGCTGGAACGGCTGTATTTACCGCCCGGATATCTGTTCAGTATTTCTGTAGTTATTTTTTTCCGGTCTGCGTGTGATATTTTATGGGACACTGATTTCTTAATGATCTTTACACCCAGTTTCATAGCGGTTGATTCTGCCTGGGGTGTAACAATGGTTCCGGGCACTTCAACTTCCAGGATCATGCGCCCTTCTTTAAAGGCATCTTCTACACATTTTTCTTTAATAAGTCTGGGCATCAGCTACCCTTTTTGATGCGTTTTAGTATCTCTTTACTCAACAGCGTATACTCAAGTGCACCCCTGGCTGTGGGAGTCTTATGAATAATTGGTTTACGGGCATCAAAAGCTTCTATTAATTTACTGTTAATACCGATAGCTGTATTGAACATTTCTTTTTTAAACCTGTCCTGCAAATGAGCCAGTACATTTTTTGCTACGCGGGTTCTGCGATCATATTGTGTGGCAAAATAACCTAAAATTTTTAAATCCGGATTTAATCTTCTTTGAACCTTGGATACCGATTTTAGGGTAAGTTCAAGGCCGGTCAGAGCTAAAAATTGAGTGAGCACAGGAATTAAAACAAAGTCAGCTATGGCCAATGCATTCAGACCTAAAGATCCCATATTAGGCGGGCTGTCAAAAATGATAAAATCATAGTCCTTTGGTAAGGCTTCGGCCGTCATAAAGAACCCACTATCCTGTTCGGCAATCATTTCTTCATAGAATTCACTCAATGAAGGTTCGGATGGCAAACAAAATAAATTTTTAAATTCTGTGGCATAAATGAAATTGCTGATATCTTTGCGGCCACCAACTATGTAATCACACAAGGTAGCAACGGATTGTTCATCTTTAGAAAAACCTAAATGAATCGAAGCGCTTGCTGCGGGATCTATATCAATAACAAGGGTTTTCTTATTAAGTGCTGCAAGGCAAGCAGCGATGTTAACAACACTGGTTGTTTTACCGACGCCACCCTTGTTATTAAGAACAACAATAGATTTCATTCAAGCTCCAAATTAAATCAAATAATAAAGTTGTTGTACTTTTTCAATCAGGTCTTTATCGATTAAGTTTTTTAAGATTATCCTGGTCTCAGCAGAATCTTTTCTTATCAAGGCAGCAATTTCTTTAATGGTTAAACCTTTTCCTCTGCCCAATGCTGATAATATTCTTCGTCCGTCTGCATCAGCGGTTTGTGGTTCCGCTTTTCGATCATCTGGTTTTCTTTTCTGGGTAGTTTTTGTTTTAGACGCTGTGGTTTTCGTTTCAGGTAAGGTCTTTTTTTGAATCCGCTCAGCTTTTTGTACTTTACCTGATGTTGCGGGTGGAAATCCTAACAGAATCCCGGCATCATAAGGCCGCGCAATGACGTTGCAGGCAATAAATTCTCCAACCCGTTTAGCAGCTGCTGTTCCTGCATCAACGGCCGCCTGCACCGCTCCAAGTTCACCTTCAACAATGATAGTGACTAAAGCAAAACCGATTTCACGCTTATGGATTAAGGTAACCTGCGCTGCTTTCAACATGGCATCTGCTGCTTCAATCGCTCCCACAGTCCCTTTTGTTTCTATAAATCCAAATGATGCCGTCATATATTAATTTCAATTAATTGATAAGAAGAGTATTGAATTTACACAATAATTTTGTTTTAAGGCAAAATATAAGTGGCAAAGCATTTTAAAAGCTGGTAGAGATTTGTGTGGCCAGAATAAAATCGTCAAGAAAGTCCAGGCCCGGAAATTCTGTTATTTGTGAATTGAATTTCAGAATTACATTTCTGTTCATTTTATAAGCTATTACAAAATCATATCTGTTTAAAGGATAATCCCATTCTGTTTTTACCGTTGGTCCTTGTATTTCGGAAAAACGTATAAGTTCGGCGCGAATTGCAGCATACCATTGCGTGGCAAACTTGTATTTAAAATCAATATAGGAAGAGTAAGCACTCAAATCTCCAAAGTAAGGATGATCCCAGGAGCTCCAAAATGTTTCTGAAAATATTTCGTAATACTCTTTCGAATACACAACACCTATTCCCACGCCCTGGTTTATTATATCATTTGTTTTAAATGTATTTGTGGAATCATTATTATTTATATCTTCAACAATGTCGTCGTCCAGGTAAGGTCCCCAATAAGCTGATACAGTCATATTTAATTCGGGGGTGGGGTAAATACCAAAGCGTGAAGTAAACGATGGCAGATCTTTTTTAGGCTGGCGCACCGGATAGGTCTCTGATCCACTTATCACAGCGACTGACCAGTCTAAAATTCCCTGGCTTCCAAAAAATTCAATTCCGGTATTCCAGCAAAAATCATACAGCATTGGTAATCCGCCTCCCTTATGACCATTACCTTTATTTCCCAGGAAAGCATTGATATCAGCTGAAACAGTTCTAAAGTTATACGAAGTATGATAATTATGCAGCAGGGGTACAGCAATGAACGGATTTTTATCCGAATACGTTCGCGGACCCCAAATACCTACAGTATTGGGTATAAGACCGGCATGGATATTTAAGTTTTGCTCAAATAAAGACATCCGTATATACGCTGCATAAATGTTGAGCCTGCTGTTATCTGCGAATAATTGGAAAAAGGCAGTTACATTTTCAGCGGGCTGAGCATCAAAGAACAAGCGCGCACGCACGAAATCATAATTTGAAAATCCAGCAAACGTTTTATTTGTATAATCTTTCGCATTTGTATTACGAATTACTATATCTAATTGTCCGGAGGTCTGAATTTGTCCCAATCCGACAGAGTATAACAGGAGTATTAAACAATGAGTAAACAGTAATTTAATTTTCATGTATCTGTCCCACTTTTTTCCCCGGTTTATGAAGGTTTAACAATGTATTTGGTAAGGTTATTGTAAATATCGTACCCTTATTCTTTTCGGACTTTACACTTATCTTTCCGCCATGGTCTTCAATTATTTTGCTGCTAATAGCTAGTCCCAGTCCTGTACCTTTTGCTTTGCCACTTGTAACAAATGGCTGAAACAGAGTATCTATTATCTCCTCAGGTATTCCCGGTCCGTTATCAGAAATAAGAAGCTGAAAATTATCATCGCTTCTTTTTACACAAATCTCAACTTTGTCCCCTGGTGATAGTGCCTCATGCGCATTGTTCAAAATATTATCTAAAACACGCGTAAACTTATTGGTATCTATTGAAACATTGAAAGGCGGAGGTGTTATTGTTTTTAGCTCAATTTTTTTATCCTCAAATCGCTTACGTTGAAATTCAACTTTATTAATAATTGATTTTGTAAATTCTACATTACTAAGATTTAAGGATTTTTTTCCGTGCGAATAATCTAAAATATCCTGGGCCATGTTAACCATTCTATTCACTTGCGATTGTATATTTTGTGTATATTTTTTTTGGCTTTCATCCTTCATGTTTGACGCTATAATTTCTGCAGACATTGTTATAACGGTCATAGGACTTTTGAAATCGTGGATAATTCCGGCAGCAATTTGGCCAATAGTAGCTAGTCTTTCAGATCGTACCCGTTCATCCTGGGCCTCCGCCAATTTCTTTAAATTGTCTTTTAAAGTTAAACGCATTTTATCAAAACTTTCAGCCAGAAATCCTAACTCATCATTATTTCGGGGCTTAACCGGTTCATCAAATTCATTACGCGAAATTTTACTTGCTGATCTAACAAGCGCGTTGACGGCACCGGTTAAATTTTTAGAAGTAAATCTGAAAATTAATAGAATTGATATTAAGAGGACCAGGGCATTAAAAACAATAAGATAAAGAGTGATCCTGTTCATTACAGGATTTAGCAATTTATCAAGAGACTGTATCAATAATAAATTTACATCGCTGCCGCCTTCAAAGGTATAACTCAAAACAAGGTATTCTTCCTGATGCTCAAAACTACCCGTCTGGCGGGCACGTTGCTCCGCAGAAGCGATTATACTTTTAATATCTTCATCAGAAAATTGCAGCGAACTGCTTGTCTGTTCAATAACTTTGTTGTTGCCATATAAAATTATCTCAGCGCCACTCAGTTGCTGGAATTTTTTTATAAGCTTTTGATCAATTAAATACCCTGCTGTTAGCTTACCAATTGGAAAGCGGTTAAAGAAATAGATAGGAGCAGAAATAACCTGGTATATTGAATCTCCATATGTTGTAAAAAAATGTTCATCCCCTCTTTGATATTTACTGACCTTAAAGTTTAATTCATGCCAGTTTTCAAAATCAATAATACCCGTTTTCGCTAGGATATTTGCTGATGTATCACCTACGATTAAAAAGTCTGCCTGCACTAATTCTTTAAAGTCGGCTATTTCAAGTTGCGCTGTGCGGGGATCATTTTCAGCAATGGAGGCCAAAAAACGCGGGTCTGAAAGCAAGATATCTAACCCGGATTCCAATAAAGTATAACGGCTTTCGAGGTAGTTAGTAAGTACCAGTTCTGATTTTTCCATCTCACCGATAAAATGACTTTTGTAGGTTTCTTTAAAAATATTGTGAAATATGATATAAGAAAATATTGCCGACCCAGCCATAATGGCGGTTATATATAAGATTATTTTCCTGGAAATAGATGCTTTCATCTACCTGACTTCCACTTTTAGTGTTTTATTCTTTTCGATCTTAATTGTTGTCATATACTCTTCCATATTCTCCTGCCAAACATGCAAAGTATATACCCCATTGGGGATGTCTTTTATTTTAAATTCTCCATTGTCATCCGTTTTTGTGAAATAGGCGTTCTCCAATACTATTACATAAGCACGCATTGTGCGGTGGATTTCACAAAAGACTTTCACTAAACCAACTTTATCAAAAACTACAGGTTTGGATTTTTTATAACCATACCGACCAAGGTCAAATTTTTTTGTATTGGAATACGAAAATACATTATGAAAAACCAGATCCATATTGGGAAACTCTACTTTTGTTCCCACCTGAACAGGCAATAACCATGGATCAAAGGCCAGGTTTTTTTGAACTATCTGTGGAACCTCATTGGTTCTGTTCTTTTTTTTCAGACCCTTTCCTGTTAAATAGACAACTGCAAGATTATTTTGAGCTTTTTCATTTTTTTTCGGTGCTGAATCGCGTAACGAATATCTGTTTATTTGTGGCAATTCTGTTGCAGCGGCTTTGCGGTATACTATTCCCTCTAAATCACCACAATAAAGGGCCTGACAGGCAAATATTATTAAAATGAAGAGTTTCATTAAGCACGACGCATTTTATAGTAACAAATTTATACTCGAAAGCTAAATGTCTGAAATTAGCTTTTAGCTTAAGAATGATTTACAATGTTGTTTAAATTCTGCGTCAAAACTTGTTAATATCAGATAATGATACTAACTTTTTTTGTTAAAATTTTTACTAAAAAGAATAACATTTCATGTCTGGAAAATCTTTTAAAATATTTGTTTACCTATTTCTTGCGGGATTTCTTATCTATAAATATGGGATAAAAACATATTTCCATTTCCAGGAGCATGAGCAATCCGTAAAACTTTACCAATCCATTTCCAGTGACACAATACCATGGAAAAATCTTGGTTATACAGCGCTAGGCAATACAATCTATATTTTAGAAATTGGTGATTCACAAGAGGTTACACTTATTGTAGGAGGTATTCATGGAGATGAATTCGGATCACTGCACCTGCTGTATAAGTTAGCCTACTTTTTAAATGAAAGCCCCAATCTGATTACCAAAAAAGTAGTAATAATACCCATGCTAAACCCCGACGGTTTGCTTGCAGATACCAGAACAAACAGCAATGGTGTAGATATTGTTGAAAATTTTCCATCGCGAAACTGGTCTCCTGTATACCAGGATGATGATGTATATCCCGGCAGTGAACCTGCCTCAGAAACCGAAACACTGCTGGTTATGGAAGTTTTAAATACGTATAAACCCAGTAAAATCATCGCTTTAACTTCCTCGTCGGGTCATATTTCATTTAGCGGACCGGCACAGGGTCTTGCAAATAATATCTCACAAAATAACGGCTATGATATCATTTACGATCAGAAAGATATGGGATCCTTGGGTGAATACCTGGGCAGGGATTTAAATATTTCCTGTGTCAATATTAACTTATCTGACTACAATCCACAGGAAAACTGGCTTGAAAATAAAAACGCATTACTGAACGCTATAAATTACTAAAAGGCTGCAACATTCATTTTTACTTTTAAACAGAATTTACAACCTTCTTCTTCTTAACAAGATATATCTTATAATTCAAACTATCATTCAGAGCTTGTAAGCTGGCTTCAATAATATTGGTTGAAACGCCGACTGTAGACCAGCTATCCTGACCATCACTACTTTCCACCAGTACACGAACTTTGGCCCCGGTACCATCCTGATCACCTAAAACACGCACTTTATAATCTATTAGGTGCACTGAACTTATTTCCGGATAAAAGCGTGTTAGGGCTTTGCGCAAGGCGTTATCGAGTGCATTAACCGGGCCGTCTCCATCATTGGCTGTATGTTCAATTTCATTGCCCACTTTCACTTTTAAAACAGCTTCAGCGTAATCTTTGCCTGTCTCATCAAGTAAAACATTGATTTTTGAATAGATTACCTCAAAGAATGGCTGATAGTTTTCTACCTCGCCACATAATAACAACTCAAATGAAGCTTCTGCACCATCAAACTGGAAACCTTCATACTCCAGTGATTTGATGTTTTGAACGAACTTCTTACTGAATTCTTTATCCCTGGCAATGTCAATTCCTAATTCTTTGGCCTTGTAACGGATATTACTTTGACCGGAAAGATCAGAAACCAGGACATTGCGCTTATTACCAACTTTTTCAGGATCTATATGCTCATACATGCGGCTGTCTTTTAAGACAGAACTAACATGAATTCCACCTTTATGGGCAAAAGCTGCTTTGCCTACAAATCCGGTACGGATATTTGGTATGAGATTGGCAACTTCATACACAAAATGCGAAAGGGGGGTCAGGTGCTCAAGGTTGACAGGTCCTTTCATTTCACAACCCATTTTTAGCACAAGGTTTGGAATGACGGTGCACAGATTGGCATTTCCGCAGCGTTCACCTATGCCATTTATTGTTCCTTGCACATGAACTGCTCCAGCTTCAACTGCAGCCACCGAATTAGCCGTTCCCAAATTGCTATCATCATGGGCGTGGATTCCCAATGGCAGGTTCGTTGCTTTTTTCACTTCAGAGGTAATTTTACTGATTTCTGTAGGAAAGGAACCACCATTTGTATCACATAAAACTATTATATCAGCACCGCCCGCTTCAGCAGCTTTGATCATCTTTAACGCAAATTGAGGGTCGTCTTTATAACCATCAAAAAAATGTTCCGCGTCAAAAACAACATGCCTTCCGCGTTCTTTCAAAAAGTTCACTGAACCATAAATTATTTCAGCATTTTGCTCATCGTTTAAACCCAGGGTTTTTTCAGAATGAAAACGCCAGGTTTTGCCAAACAAAGATACAACGGGTGTTTCAGTTGCAAGTAATTTATTTAGGTTGTTATCATCTTTAATTTTTTCAGGATATCGGGCTGTGGATCCAAAAGCACAAATTCTTGAATATTTTAAATCAAGAGCTTTTACCTTAATGAAGAATTCCTCATCCTTAGGATTACTCCCGGGCCAACCGCCTTCAATAATATCAATACCAAAATCATCAAGTTTTTCTGCTATCAGCAGTTTATCATGTATCGAAAGATTTACTCCTTCTCCCTGTGAACCATCTCTTAGCGTTGTATCAAAAAGTTCGATTTTACTTTTCATGACTTTTCTCTTTATTAACTTATCATTCCTATTTTGCGGGCATAATCAAATATTCCTCCCGCTTCAACAATTGGTAAAACATCTCCCAGGGGTTTTAGTGAATATTCCCTGCCACTGGTTTCATTCCGCAAAGTATTGCTTTCAAGATCTACCTTTAACATATCCCCTGTTTTTACTTCTTTATTTAATTTTTCCGCAGTTTCATAGGGTACAATAAAACCACCATCCACCGAGTTGCGATAGAATATACGCGCATATGACTCTGCTATTACAACTTTAACTCCCGCTTTTTCGAGCGCAAACGGGGCATGTTCACGAGAGGATCCGCAACCAAAGTTAGAGCCACTGATTATGATACTAAATTCCGATTTATTAGCATCGCCCGAGATGAAAGGAATACCGCCCTGTGGCAAACCTGCCTCATTTATTGGCACACTGGATAGCGCAAAATGTCCATACATTTTCGATTCTTCTTCATCACTCAAACTATATACCAAATGTTCAGCTGGAATTATCTGGTCGGTATCAATATTATTTCCCAGAACATAGGCTTTTCCGGTTATTATTTTTTCCATTTTTTAAAATTTCCAAAGTTTAAATTATACCAAATACTCTCGGGGATCTGTTATTACCCCGTTAATTACAGATGCAGCCACCGTATAGGGAGACGCCAGATAAACGGCTGATTGCTTACTTCCCATTCTGCCGGGAAAATTACGATTGGTTGTGGATATCACTACATCCTGATCGACGGAACGCCCGATAGTGTCCATAGGACCACCTAAGCATGCTGCACATGATGATTCGGCCATCACACAACCGGCCTTCTCAAAAATCTCTTTAAGCGAAATTCCTTTATACGTTTCAACAGCCATCTGGGAGGCAACTTCTGTGCTGCCCGGTACGACAAATGTTGGAACCTTAACTTCGTTATTTAAAAGTATTCCTGCAGCCATGCGGAAGTCAGTTATTTTTCCTCCTGTACAGCTGCCAATATAGCCCTTGGTTAATTTCGTTCCTTGCACATTACGAACAGTGTCCCTGTTATCGGGACTGTGCGGTTTTGCTACGGTAGGTTCCATTTCACTTACGTTATATGTGTATTCACTATGATATTTAGCACCCGCATCGCTGTTAAATATTTCGTATGGTTTGTCTGTTCTTTCTTTAACATACGTTTCTGTTACTTCGTCTGCGGCAATAATACCACTCATTCCGCCTGCTTCGATTGCCATATTGGTAAGGGTCATGCGCTCATTCATGCTTAGCCCAAAAACCGTATCTCCGGCAAATTCCATTGCCCGGTAAGTTGCACCATCGGTTGTTATATCACCCAGAATTTGCAGTATTAAATCTTTTGCTGTGAGGTATGGCGGCAGTTCACCATTAAAGGTAAATTTCATACTCTCAGGTACTTTTTCCCAGATTTTTCCTGTTCCCAAAATAAATGCCGCATCCGTATTTCCAACTCCGGTAGAGAACATTCCAAATGCGCCGGATGTGCAGGTGTGGGAATCTGTACCTATCAGCACTGTACCCGGTAAATTATATCCTTCTTCGGCCAGGGCAATGTGGCAAACACCTTTATAGCGATCTGTACCAACGTCATAATAATTGGGCAAATTATATTCATCTGCAAACTTCCGCAGAATATCGACATTTCTATTTGCATGCTTATCACCGGTAAAAATATAGTGATCAGGAAAGATTACCAGTTTATCTTTATTCCAGACTTCAGCGTTCTGCCCGAACTCTCTTTTCCATATTTGTATTGTGGGAGGACCGCATACATCGTGAGTCATCAAAGTATCTACATTAAGCCATACATTTTCTCCAGGCTTAACTACTTTTTGACCCGCGGATTTTGCCAGAATTTTCTCTGTTATTGTCATTGGCGACATATTTTATTTTCCATTCTGATTGTTTGATTTATTTTAAATTAATCCATTTCCATTTGATTAAGAGCACCTAAAAAGGCTTTGGCGCTGGCTTCCACAATATCGGTAGAAACACCACGGCCGTTATAGGAACACTCACCCACTTTCAAACGCAAGAGGGCTTCTCCAAGAGCATCTCTGCCGGAAGTAACCGATCTTACATGGTAAGATTCGATGGCAAACTCCTGTTTCAGGGCGCGTTCGATAGCATTAAAAATGGCCGCGACAGGACCATCACCAGTAGCAGATTCCTGGATTATCTCCTTATCAACTTTTAGCTTTATGGCCGCAGTTGGAATTGAATGCGTACCCAAATGAACCTGGAACGATTCAAGCTGATAACGATCATTATCTTTAAAACCTTCATCACCCATTAATATCCGCAAATCATCATCAAAAACTTCTTTTTTCTTGTCTGATAGTTCTGTGAATCTTAAGTAGATGCGGTCCATTTCTTTTTCACTCAAAGTATAGCCCAATTCATCCAACCGTGCTTTTAAACCATGTCTGCCCGAGTGTCGTCCAAGAACGATTTTTGTTTTAGACTACACCAACCTCTTCGGGGGTCATTATTTCATAGGTTTCACGATTCTTGAGCATTCCATCCTGGTGAATGCCTGATTCATGGGCAAAAGCATTTTCTCCAACTATTGCTTTATTGGGCTGCACAATCATCCCGGTAAATCCGGATACCATTCTGCTTGTATTATAAATCTCTTTTGTATTAATATCCGTATCATAATCGAACAAATCTTTTCGCACTTTTAGCGCCATGACAATTTCTTCCAAAGAAGCATTTCCGGCACGTTCGCCAATTCCATTTATTGTGCATTCAATTTGTCGGGCACCCATATTCAAGAGCAGCCAAATGAATTCGCAACAGCAAGGCCTAAATCATTATGGCAATGAACGCTAATAATAGCTTTATCAATATTTTTAACACGCCTTTTTAGTTCGGCAATTTTAGCAGCATATTCAGTTGGCAAAGTGTAACCGGTAGTATCAGGAATATTAACCGTTGTTGCACCAGCTTCAATTGCTGTTTCAATTATATCCGCTAAATAGCCAATATCTGTGCGGCCGGCATCTTCGGCTGAAAACTCAACATCATCGCAAAAAGTTTTGGCATAAGTAACTGAATCATATGACATTTTTAGAACCGTTTCTCTTTTCTCTTCAAGCGTTTTACCATATTTATCGCTGCTAAATTTTCCCAGGATGTGGTAATCGGAAGTGCTGGAAAAAGTATGAATTCTTGCTTTGCCGCCTGTTGAATGGCTTCCCACGCTTTTTTGATATCCATCTCTTTAGCACGCGCCAGTGCGCAAACCACTGTTTTTTTCATTTCAGCCGATATACGTTTTACAGCCTCAAACTGCGCAGGTGATGAAACCGGAAAACCGGCTTCAATTACATCAACATTCAGTTTTTCGAGCTGACGGGCAATTTCCAACTTTTCACTAACATTTAGAGATGCGCCCGGTGATTGTTCACCATCGCGTAAAGTTGTATCGAATATGATTATCTTGTCAGCCATTTTTTATTCCTTTATCTTTTTCAATCAATCTCAACAGAGATTGATTTATTATATAATTTCTCGCACTGTCTTAAAATTTGATCTGTTATTTCAGTGGTTGAGACAAAATCTTTGTTATCGGCAGTCGTTAAATCAGCTGTTCTGTAACCATCCTGCAGGGTTTGTTCTATCGCCTGCTCTATAACACGGGACACACTGTTCATATTAAATGAGTATTCAAACATCATTGCAACTGAAGCAATAGCCGCGATTGGATTTGCTTTGTTTTGTCCTGCTATATCCGGAGCACTGCCATGCACAGGTTCATATAATGCATATTTATCACCCAGGCTGGCAGACGGCAGCATGCCAAGACTGCCTGTAATCATACCGGCAATATCGCTTAGAATATCGCCAAAAAGGTTGGAAGTCAGGATTACATCAAATTGTTTAGGATCACGCACAATCTGCATAGCTGCATTATCAACATACATATCAGAGAGATGCACATCGGGGTAATCTTTCGCAACTTCATGAACTACATTTCGCCAATATTGAGATACTTCAAGTACATTGGCCTTATCAACAGATGTTACCCTCTTATCTCGCTTTTGTGCAATTTCAAAGGCCCGCCGGGCAATGCGTTCTATTTCATTCCTGCTGTAAACCATTGTATTACAACCTTTATCATCATCAATGCCCCGTGGTTCACCGAAATAAATTCCACCTGTCAGTTCGCGTAATACAACAAAATCCGTTCCTTTAAGGACTTCATTCTTTAAAGAAGATGCTTCCAAAAAGGCGTTGTAGACTTTAGCAGGGCGAATATTTGTGTACAGGCCGAGAGATTTTCGTAATTTAAGCAACGCTGCTTCCGGTTTTAAATGATGCGCCAGGTTCTCCCACTTTGGTCCTCCCACAGCGCCAAGAAAAACAGCATTGGCATTTTTACATGCTTCAATAGTTTTATCTGTAATGGGCAGGCCATGCTTTTCATAAGAAATACCGCCCATGAGCTGCTCATCCATTTGCAGCGTGATGCCGCATTTATCGGCCGCTTGCTCCATTACTTTTACAGCTGCGTTT